>NZ_JBSGHL010000021.1:0-136037 GCF_053604375.1 Streptomyces sp. NPDC004031
GGCCCGGCGGGGGCGTCAGGACAGAGGTGGGGGGTTGCCGGTCACGGCGTCTCCTGGGTGCGTGTGAGGGGACCGGACCCGTCCGGGGCCTGCGGCGACGTATCCAGCAGACCCAGGAGAGGAGGCCGGTGACATGATCCTCTCCGTGGAGGTGATCGGCGCGGTCGTGGCCGCGCTGCTGCTCGGGCTCTTCGTCTTCGGGCTGCGCCGCCGGCTGATCCAGCGCTCCGGGGGCACCTTCGACTGCAGCCTGCGGCTCGCCCTGCCGGGCGTCGCCGAGCCCGGCGGAAAGGGCTGGCTCTACGGGGTGGCCCGCTACAACGGCGACCGCGTCGAGTGGTTCCGGGTCTTCTCCTACGCCCCGCGCCCGCGCCAGGTGCTGGAGCGGCACGCGATCGAGGTCGAGGGCCGCCGCCAGCCGCAGGGCACCGAGGAGCTGGCGCTGCTGTCGGACGCGGTGGTGCTGGCCTGCGAACACCAGGGCACCCGGCTGGAGCTGGCGATGAGCGACGACGCCCTGACCGGGTTCCTCGCCTGGCTGGAGGCCGCCCCGCCCGGCCAGCGCGTCAACGTCGCCTGAGCCCGCCCGCCGTCAGCGGTTCTCGCCGGGCACCCACAGCACGTCGCCGCGCTCCTTGTTCGCCGTCCTGGCCAGGATGAAAAGCAGGTCCGAGAGCCGGTTGAGATAGGTCGCGGTGAGCGCGTTCATGCTGTCGCCGTGCTCGGCCAGCGCCGCCCACGTCGAACGCTCCGCCCGGCGCACCACCGTGCAGGCCTGGTGCAGCAGGGCCGCGCCCGCGGTGCCGCCCGGCAGGATGAAGCTGCGCAGCTTCTCCAGCTCCGCCAGGAAGGTGTCGCAGTCGCCCTCCAGCCGGTCGACGTAGCTCTGCTCGACCCGCAGCGGCGGGTACTTCGGGTCCGGGACGACGGGCGTGGCGAGATCGGCGCCGACGTCGAAGAGGTCGTTCTGCACCCGGACCAGGACGGCGGTGACGTCCTCGGGCAGGGCGCCCAGCGCCAGGGCGGTGCCGATGACGGCGTTGGCCTCGTTGGCGTCGGCGTAGGCGGCGATCCGGCTGTCGGTCTTCGCGGTACGGCTCATGTCGCCGAGCGCGGTCGTGCCGTCGTCGCCGGTGCGGGTGTAGATGCGGGTGAGGTTGACCATGACCCGAGCGTAGAGCGTGCGCGCGAGGGGGCGGCAGGGCCCGCAGGTCACGGCGTGTGCGACCAAGGACACACCGTGACGCGGCCGACATCCTGCTGCGCACCGCCCGCGGGCGGCGCTAGGGTCCCACCCAATACCCCGAGAGGCCCCAGGGAAAGGTGCGTGTGCTGTGGCGAAGAAGCTCGCCGTCGTCGGAGCCGGACTGATGGGCGCGGGCATCGCGCAGGTGGCCGCACAGGCCGGCTACGAGGTGACGCTGCGGGACCTGACCGAGCAGGCGCTGACACGCGGCACCGACGGCATCAAGGCGTCGTTCGACCGCTTCGTCGCCAAGGGCAAGCTCGACGCGGCCGACGCCGAGGCGGCCCTCGCCCGTATCAGCACCACCACCGACCTGGAGGCGGCCGCGGGCGCCGACCTGGTGGTGGAGGCGGTCTTCGAGAAGATCGAGGTCAAGCAGGAGATCTTCCGCGAGCTGGACCGCATCACCGGACCGGAGACCGTACTGGCCTCCAACACCTCCGCGATCCCGATCACCAAGATCGCCGCCGCCACCGCGCACCCCGAGCGGGTCGTCGGCACGCACTTCTTCTCACCCGTGCCGATGATGCAGCTGTGCGAGCTGGTCCGCGGCTACAAGACCAGCGACGAGACGCTGGCCCGCGCCCGGGAGTTCGCCGAGGGCGTCGGCAAGACCTGCATCGTCGTCAACCGGGACGTCGCGGGCTTCGTCACCACCCGGCTGATCTCCGCCCTCGTCGTCGAGGCCGTCAAGCTCTACGAGTCCGGGGTCGCGACCGCCGAGGACATCGACACCGCCTGCAAGCTCGGCTTCGGCCACGCCATGGGCCCGCTCGCCACCACCGACCTCACCGGCGTGGACATCCTGCTGCACGCCACCGGCAACATCTACGCCGAATCGCAGGACGAGAAGTTCGCCCCGCCGGAGATCATGCGCCGCATGGTGGACGCCGGCGACCTGGGCCGCAAGAGCGGCCAGGGGTTCTACCCGTACTGAGCGTGCCGACGGCACCCGCCCGGATCACCCACAGGAGTGAATTCGGTATCGGTTCGCTCACAGAGGGCAACTTCTGTTTGCGACGGGCCGTCAGTTGTGTGAAGACATACGGACCAGCCCGTTTGCCGGTGCCGAACTCCCCGGGAGAGTGATCATGCACATCAGGGGCGACCACGCCAAGCTGGTCGTCGGGGGCCGCCTCGACGTCCGCAGCGCGGCGGACGCCCGTACGGCCCTGCACACCGCGGTCGACTCCGGCCGCGGCGACCTCGTACTCGACCTGACCGAGCTGGACTCGTGGGACGCGACCGGGCTCGGCGTCATCATGGGCGCCCACCGCAGGGCCGGTCGGGCCAACCGCCGCCTGGTGCTGCGGAATGTGCCGCCCCAGATGCAGAGGCTGCTGGTCGCGACCCGGCTGCACCGCATCCTCGCGATCGAGGCCGCGCCCACCCCGCCGGGCACGCGGTTCTAGCGCGGCTTCTAGCGCGGCGGGGCGCCCCTGCGGGGTGGGCCCCGCGGCCGAGCCGCCCCCGCGCTTCAGCGAAACCGTTTCTGCCTCTAGAGTTTGGGTCCGACGACCTCCTCCCGGCGCGCCCCGCGCGCCCCCGCCAAGGACCCCTAGGACCTCTGAGGACATGGACGAGCACAACGGCGAGCCCGACCGCACGGGGCAGGACGAGCCCTTCGACGCCTTCGGGGTCCGCAAGGGCATCGGCAGGGGCGGCTCCGGTGAGCGCGGCGCGCTCGTGCCCTACCAGCAGCAGCCCCCCGCGACCCGCGACGCCCGCTTCGACACGGGCGGCTACGGGGAGGGCGCCGACCCGACCGCGTTCGAGGGGCTGCGCCCGGCGGAGTCGTCGTACGCCGACTTCCCGGCGTTCCCCGACTTCCCCGAGGTCCCCGCGGCGGGCGCCGAGGACGCCACCGAGCTGCTGCCCAAGGCCGTCCGCGCGGCCCGCGAGCCGCTGGAGCTGATGGCCGCCACCCGCACCCCCAGCGGCGGCAGCGCCCGCGTCCGGCGCATCACGACCGCCGACTACCTGCTCACCGTCAACCCCATCGACGGCACCGAGGTCGTCCGCTGCCCGCCCGGTGAGCGCCGCACCCCCGTGCAGCGCACCCGCGAGGAGCGCGCGGCCCGCCTCACCGCCGCCCGCCCCGCCCCACCGCCGGGGCCGCCCGCGCCCGAACTGCCGCTGCTGGAGCGGGACGAGGAGCGCGAGCGGGTCATCCGGCTGCTGTCCCGGGGCCGTTCCGTCCGGGTCACCGGAGCCTCCGGTGCCGGGCGCACCGCGCTGCTCGAAGCCGTCGCCAAGGCCTGCGCCGACCTCGCGCCCGAGGGCGTGCTGTGGCTGTCCGGCTACCACCGCACCGTCGGCGACGTCCTGCAGAACCTGCACGACACCGTGTGGACCGGCGACGACCACCGCCCCGACCGCGCCGAACTGCCCGTCCTGCTCCGGGAGTTCGGGGCCGTCGTGGTCGTCGACGACGTGGAGTTCGGCGGCACCGCGCTCGCCGAACTGCTCGCCGCAGCACCCGAATGCGCCTTCCTGCTCTCCGCGACCACCGAGGCGCCCGCGCCCGCCGCCGAATCCGGCGTCGAGGACGTCTACCTCGCGGGCCTGTCCCGCACCGCCTGCGTCGACCTGCTCGCACTCGCCGCCGGCCGCGCCCTCGACGAGGACGAGACCGCCTGGGCCGCCGACCTGTGGTTCGAGTCCGAGGGCCTGCCGCTGCGCTTCGTCCAGGCCGGGGCCCTGCTGCGGCAGCGCGACGCGCTGCGCTTCCCCGCCGAACCCGACTGGGACGACTCCGTCTGGGACAACGGCACGCCCGCCGCCCCCTCCGCGCTGCCCGACCTCAGCGGCTTCGACGACACCCCCGGCATACCCCCGGCGGCCGCGCCGCCCGCCCGCATACCCGCGGCCGACGTGCCGCTGCCCTCCCTCGCCGAGAGCGCCGCCCCCGCGGGCCTGCTCGCCTCCCGGCTCAGCGAGGCCGCCCGCGAGGCCCTCGCCTTCGCCGTCGCCCTCGACGGCGAGATACCCCACGCCTCGCACCTGCCCGCGCTCGTCGGCGACACCCACGGCGACGCGGCCCTCGGCGAGATGACCTCCGTCGGGCTCGCCGTCCCCGTCGCCTCGCACTACCGGCTCGCCGCCGGGGTCACCCGCCAGCTCGCCGCCGTCTTCACCGCCGAAGGCGAACTGAGCGAGGTCCAGGCGCACACCGCCGCCCTCCACTACGCCTGGTGGAGCGGCCACCCCTCCGTCACCCCCGCCGGCGCCGCCGCCGAGGCCGAGGCGATCCTCGCCTCCATGGCCGCCTGCCGCCACAACGGCAACCCCGGCGCCGCCGTCCTGCTCGCCCGCACCGTGGCCCCCGCCTTCGCCGCCGCCCTGCACTGGAGCGCCTGGGAACGCGCCCTGCGGCTCGGCCAGGAGGCCGCCCGGCTCACCGGCGAACTGGCCGAAGAGGCGTACTTCCATCACGAGCTGGGCGTGCTCGCCCTCTGCAACGGCGAGTACGACCGCGCCCGCGCGGAGCTGGAGGCGTCCGTGGGGATGCGCGGTGTCCTCGCGGACCGCCAGGGATCCGTCGTGGGCCGCCGCACCCTCGCCCTCGTCGAGGACGTCTCGCCCACCCCGCCGCCCCGTGCACTCCCGCCCGCCGCCGAGGCGTTCGACGACACCCCGCCGCCCGCCGCGGCCGAGACCGCGCCGCTCGCCGTCATCAAGCCCGAGCCCTCGCCGGGCCCCAAGCGGCTCGCCGTCGTCGGCACCCGCCGCAATCTCGTCGCCGCGGGCACGGGTGTGCTGCTGGCGGCGGTCCTCGGCACGGTGGTCACGCTGGGCGCGACGTCCGGCTCCGACGGTTCCGACCAGACCCCCCAGGTCAAGCCCCTGGAGACCACGCAGGACGCCGGTGACCCGGACACCACGCAGCCGGCGTCCCTGCCGGAGTCCGCGTCCACATCCGCCGCCCCTCCGTCGACCTCGCCGACCCCCACGACGCCGAGCGCGTCGGCGACCGCGACTCGCCCGTCTGCGACGCCGACGCGCAGCGCCACCTCCACGCCGCCGACGGCGACTTCTACTCCGCCGCGCCACACCACGTCGGGCGGGACGTCGTCCGGGGGCACTTCCTCCTCAGGAGGGTCATCCTCGGGGGGCGGGACCTCCACCGGAGGCGCCGGTACGGCCGGGGGTACGGGATCCACCGGTGGGACTGGCTCCGACGGCGGCACGGGCACCCCGACGGACACCGCGACACCGTCTCCGACCGCGTCGACCTCGGCGCCCGCGCTGCCGGACTCGATGACGGCGTCCGCCTCCGAGTCGGCCACGGAGGTGGCACCCGGCTGACGCGCCGGGCCCCGTTTTTCAGGGGCGCGTGGGGGTACCTCCCAGGCGGAGCTCTGGGGGAGAACGGAGCGCTCAGCCCCCACCGGGGCGCGGGTCGTCACCGACCCGAAGGGTCTCTTCGGTCCGATCCGGACCACCGGCCGGTGGTGGGTTGCTCGCGCAGTTCCCCGCGCCCCTAAAAACGCGTGGCCCCGCGGCGCAGGCGCACCCCTCAGCCCCCCGCGCCAGCGGAAAGCGCTCGCCCGGCGGCGTAGCCGGAGCCTCGCCCCCGCGGCAGCGGAAAACGCTCGCCCGGCGGCGTAGCCGGAGCCTCGCCCCCGCGGCAGCGGAAAACGCTCGCCCGGCGCGGCAGCCGCAGCCCCCGCGGCAGCGGGGAGTGGGCACCGCCCCCCCGCAGGGGGATCGTTCAGAAGAGGCGGAGTTTGTCGTCCTCGATGCCGCGCATCGCGTCGTAGTCGAGGACGACGCACTCCATGCCCCGGTCCGTCGCGAGGACCCTCGCCTGCGGCTTGATCTCCTGGGCTGCGAACACGCCCTTCACGGGCGCGAGGTGGGGGTCGCGGTTGAGGAGTTCGAGGTAGCGGGTGAGCTGTTCGACGCCGTCGATGTCGCCGCGGCGCTTGAGTTCGACCGCGACCGTGCCGCCGGAGGCGTCGCGGCAGAGGATGTCGACGGGGCCGATCGCGGTGGGGTATTCGCGGCGGATGAGGGTGTAGCCCTCGCCGAGGATCTCGATGCGGTCGGCGAGGAGTTCCTGGAGGTGCGCCTCGACGCCGTCCTTGATGAGGCCGGGGTCGATGCCGAGCTCGTGCGAGGAGTCGTGCAGGACCTCTTCTATGGTGATGACGAGTTGCTCACCCGCCTTGTTGACGACCGTCCAGACCCCGTCGTCGCCCTCCTTGAGGGTGCAGGGCGGGGACATCCAGTTGAGGGGCTTGTAGGCACGGTCGTCGGCGTGCACGGACAGGCTGCCGTCGGCCTTGACGAGGAGCAGCCGGGTGGCGGACGGGAGGTGGGCGGAGAGCCGTCCCGCGTAGTCGACGGAGCAGCGGGCGATCACGAGGCGCATGGTGGGTCACGCTACTAAAGACCGGCCCGCGTCCGCGATTCGGAGCCCCCGCGGGGGTGCCCGCGGGCGTCCCGGTGCCCGCCGCAGGCGCCTGGCACGTGACAGGGGCGAGCCGCACCGTACGAGTTCGGCCGACTACGCGGCGGGGCCGAAAAATGGCCGGTTGTGGGTGCTACCTCCTGGTGCGGGCAGCCGTCGAACCCTACGGTGGGACCCCGGAGGCGAGGTGGGGGCAATGCCGCCGCCGGACCCTCCGGATCCCGTCCGTACGGCCCCGTGCGTTCACGGGGTCACGAGAGGAGTACCCATGTCGCTCGACGTCTCTCCGGCCCTCCTCGAACAGGCCGAGCGAGGCGAGGTCGACGAGCAGGAATTCGTCGACTGCGTCAGGACGTCCCTTCCCTACGCGTGGGAGCTGGTGAGTTCGCTGGTGGCACAGCTCAAGGTGGACGGCGGGGAGTTCGCCGACAACCTGGTGCCGCCGCCGAGCGAGCAGGAGCGCGGCCAGTTGCTGCGCGCCCTGGCCAGTGACGCGATACGCGGGGCGCTGCAGCGGCACTTCGGGGTGCGCCTGGCTTTCCAGAACTGCCACCGGGTGGCGGTCTTCCCGCTCGACGCGGTGGACGGACCCGGTTACGCCGACTTCACCTCGGTCCGCTCGCAGGTGCTGAACCAGTCCCCGGAACTGCGCGACTGCTGACCCGCGCTCGGCGCCGGCGTGCTTCCGTAACGGGTCCAGGGCATGTGAGATCAGGCCAGTTCCGGGAGGACGTCGGCGCCGAGGCGGGCCACGTTCTGCAGTGTGGTGTCGAGGTCGCCCGAGCCCTCGACGAGCAGCGCGAAGCGGGTGATGCCGGTGCGCGCGGCGGTCGCGGCGAGCCGGTCGGCGCACAGCCGGGGCGGGCCCACCGGGTGCAGGGCGCACAGCAGGTCGGTGTAGCCCAGCGGGTCGCGCATGGTGCGCGGGCCGCCGTCCACGGTGCGGTGCGCGGCGAGGCCCTGCTGGAGCCAGCCCGGCATGGCCTTGCGCAGCGCCTCGGCGGCGTCGGCCCGGGTGTCGGCGATCTGTGCGACGCCCGCGGAGACGTGCCCGGCGGCAGCCACGGCCTCCGGGGGGTGGCCCGCCTCCAGGGCGGTGCGCCGCCACAGGGCGACCATCGCGGCCTTGTCGTCGTCCCCGCAGTGCATGCCGAGCAGCATGGGCAGGCAGCGTTCGGCGGCCAGCCGGACACTGCCCGGCGATGTGCACGCCACCACCACCTCCGGGCCCGGCCGTTCCTCCAGTTCGTCCGCCCGGGGCACCACGGGCACCTCGCGGAAGGTGTAGCGGGGTCCGGTTCCGGCCACCGCGGGTTCGCGCAGCCAGCGCAGCAGCAGGTCCAGGGATTCGGGGAAGCCGGTCTCGTAGGCGGCCTTGCCGGCGCCGAAGACCTCCAGGTCGACCCATGGTCCGCCGCGTCCCACGCCGAGGGCGAAGCGTCCGCCGGAGGCGAGGTGCAGCAGCGCGGCCTGCTCGCCGAGCGCGACGGGGTGCGCGGTGGGCAGCACGCTCACGGCGGTGCCGACGGTCAGCCGCCGGGTCCTGCCGAGCAGCAGCGCGGCGAGCGTCACGGCGGACGGGCAGACCCCGTACGGTACGAAGTGGTGTTCGGCCAGCCATACCGCGTCGAGTCCCGCCTGCTCGGCGGCCTCGGCCGTCGATATCGCCCGGTGCAGCGGCTCGGCCTGGCCCTGCCCGGGAAACTGAGCTGCGAGTACGAACGTCCCCAGTCGCATCCGCCCGCTCCCTCCCTCGCCTTCGGCGGCGGCACGGGCCTGCTGCGGCCCTTCGCGGCCCGCCGGATGGACGCCGGGACCGTCCTGTCCCGACTCCCTGCCTAACGTCTGGCACGTGCCAAAGGCACGGGTTCGTGCGGCGATTTCATGATTTTCGCCAGGGGAGCGGCCGATCCACCCGATCGGGTGACGGTGCGCCCGGTGTCCACCCGCCGCGCACCTGCCGCGTTTCGGGCCCGCGGGCCCCCGGCGCGTACCCTGGAAGCCGTCCGCACAGCCACAGATGGCGAGGTGTCCCGTGTCGCCGCGACGCAACCGCCCGCACGGCGCCCAGCGCCCCGCGGAGCGCAGCCAGGAGTCGGGGGTCGGCGGTGCCGGCACCGTGGAGTGGCAGGGGGAGGAATGGGTGGTGCGGCCGGTCGCCGGTTCGGCGTCCGCCAAGCACTACCGCTGCCCCGGCTGCGACCAGGAGATCCCGCCCGGTGTCGGGCACGTGGTGGCCTGGCGCGAGTACGACGGGCTCGACGACCGGCGGCACTGGCACCGCGCGTGCTGGAACGCGCGGGACCGCCGCACCAGCAAGGTGCAGCGGTCCCGTAACGCGCCCCGGTACTGACGCCCCGGCCGGCGTGCGCGGCGGTGCTCGCCCGGCTCAGGCGTCGCGCTGGCGCAGCACGATGTAGCCGCCGATCAGGGCCGCCAGCACCCACAGCGCCATGATGCCGATACCGCCCCACGGGCCGTACGACAGGTGCTCGTCATTGGTCGTGACGACCCGCACGACCTGCTGCCCGGCCTGGTCGGGGAAGTAGTGCGCGACCGACTTGACCTTCGGCACCGCCGCCAGGATCGGCGAGACCAGGAAGAAGAACGGCATCAGGATGCCCAGGCTCAGCATCGGGCTGCGCAGTATCGCCGCGGCGCCCACGCACAGCAGCACCAGCAGCGTCGAGTAGATCCCGGCGCCGACGACCGCGCGCAGCACGCCCGGGTCGCTGATCTTCGCCTTGTGCGAGCCCAGCAGCGCCTGGCCGAGGAAGAACACCACGAAGCTGGTGGCCATCGACGCCAGCAGCGCCAGCCCGCCCGCCACCGCGACCTTGCTGGCGTAGAAGGCGCTGCGCTGCGGCACCGCGGCGAGCGAGGTGCGGATCATGCCGGTGCTGTACTCGCTGGCGATGACCAGCACGCCGAAGACGATCAGCGCGAGCTGGCCGAGCTGCATCCCGGCGAAGCCGGTCGCGGTCGGGTCGAAGGTCGCCTGGTCGTGCGAGGACAGCGAGTCCCAGGTGTTGTTGAACACCAGGCAGATGATCGAGCCGAGGGCGACCGTCATCAGGAAGGACAGGACCAGCGTCCAGATGGTCGAGCGGACCGAGCGGATCTTCGTCCACTCCGAGAGCAGGACGGCGGAAGGCGCAGCCATGTCAGCGCCCCTTTCCGGAGCCGGAGTTGCGCCACTGCGAACCCCACTGCTCACCGCCGGGCTGCCCGCCCGGTTGCGGCTGCGGCGGCGCGGCGACCGGCTGCCCCGGCTGCGCGGGCGGCACCGGTGCGCCCGGCGTCACGGCGCCGTGGGCGTGGTATTCGACCGACTCGGCGGTCAGCTGCATGAAGGCTTCCTCCAACGACGCCCGCTGCGGGCTCAGTTCGTGCAGCACCAGCTGGTGCTTGGCGGCGAGTTCGCCGAGCTGCGCGGATTCGGCCCCGGTGACCTCGAAGGCGCCGTCCGCGGCGGTCGTGGCGGCGATCCCGGCCTCCGCCAGCAGGTCCTTGAGCCGCTCCGGCTGCGGGGTGCGCATCCGCACGTAGGAGCGTGAGTTGCGCTCGATGAAGTCGGCCATCGAGGTGTCGGCGAGCAGCCGCCCGCGCCCGATGACGATGAGGTGCTCGGCGGTCAGCGCCATCTCGCTCATCAGGTGGCTGGAGACGAAGACCGTACGGCCCTGGGCCGCGAGCCCCTTCATCAGGTTCCGGATCCAGTGGATGCCCTCCGGGTCCAGCCCGTTGACCGGTTCGTCGAACATCAGGATCTCGGGGTCGCCGAGCAGCGCCGCCGCGATGCCGAGCCGCTGCCCCATACCGAGGGAGAAGCCCTTGGAACGCTTGCGGGCCACCGCCGTCAGGCCCACCGTCTCCAGCACCTCGCTCACCCGGCGGGTGGGGATGCGGTTGGACTGCGCGATGCACAGCAGGTGGTTGTACGCGGTGCGGCCGCCGTGGATCGACTTGGCGTCCAGCAGCGCCCCGATGTGCTTGAGAGGCTCGCTGAGCTGCGCGTAGTGCTTGCCGTCGATCCGGACGTCACCGCTGGTCGGCGAGTCCAGGCCGAGCATCATCCGCATCGTGGTGGACTTGCCCGCTCCGTTGGGCCCGAGAAAACCGGTCACCACGCCGGGCCGCACGGTGAAGGTCAGATGGTCGACGGCGGTCTTGTCCCCGTACCGCTTCGTGAGCCCCTGCAACTCAATCATGCGCCCGAGGCTAGCAAGAGACGCCGGAGCCCCCGCACCGTTTGGGGCGCGGGGGCTGCGGAATAGGGGTTGCCACCGGGGTTCCGGCGTGCCGGGCGAACGGGGGAGCCGCCCGCCGGCCGGATAACGGCCGGGTCAGCGCGACTGCTGCGCCGGGACGCTGCGGGAGATCGGCTCGTCGTCCGGGGTGGTCGCCGCGGCGACCGCCGCACCGGTCAGCGTCGCCAGCATCTCGCGGACGTTGGTCAGCTGCGCGTTGATGCTGTCGCGGCGGTTGGTGAGCGCCGCCAGCTCGCGCTCGGACTCGCTGCGGATCCGGTCGGCCTTCGCGTTCGCGTCCGCGACGATGTCCTCGGACTGCCGCTGCGCGGTCTCCACGGTCTGGCGGGCGCGGCGCTCGGCGTCGGTCCGCAGCTTCTCGGCCTCCAGGCGCAGCTGCTCGGCGCGGTGCTCGATCTCCGCCAGCCGCTTCTCCGCCTTCGCCTGACGCGACGCCAGGTCGCGCTCGGACTGCTCGCGGCGCTTGGCCAGGTTGGTCTCGAAGTCCGCGGCGGCCTGGGCGGCCTTGGCGCGGGTCTCCTCGAACAGCGCGTCGGCCTCCTCGCGCTTGGCCTGCGCGTCCTTCTGCGCCTCGCCACGCAGGTTGGAGGCGTCGCCCTTGGCCTTCTCGACGATCCGCGCGCCCTCGTCCTCGGCCTTGGCCTTGCGGTCGGACGCGAACGCCTCGGCGTCGTTGCGCACCTGGGCGGCGGCCGACTCGGCCAGCTCGCGGTGCTGCTCGGCGGCCCGACGGGCCTCCTCACGAAGGTCCTTGGCCTCCTCCTCGGCCAGCCGCAGGATCTTCTCGACGCGGGCGCCGAGACCGGCGTAGGAGGGTTCGGCATCGTTCACCTGCGCCGCGGCGTTCTGGGTCTCGAGGTGGAGTTCCTCGATGCGCTTCTCCAGTGCGGTGATGCGAGTCAGCGCGCTGTCACGGTCGGCGACGAGCTTGGTGATGCGGTCGTCCACCTGTCCGCGGTCGTATCCGCGACGCACGAGCTCGAAGCCGAAGGGAGAGGAAGTGTCGCTCATGGGGTTCCTGTCGATGATTCAGACCGGTGAGGTGATAGAGGGAATCCTAGGGGGCTTTGCGGCGTGTCACCGAGCCATTGCGCATTCGGCATGGAGAATGTGCGCTCAATCGAGTGGCTGATCGTCGCTGCGCTTGCCACCTGACCTGGTGGGACCCGTGGAGGCTCCAGCCGAGACCGTACTCTTCGGCGATTTGCCCGCGCCACCCGGAGCCTCGAACTGCTCCAGTGCCGCCAGCACGTCCTGCACCCGGCCGATCTCCGCGTTGATGTCCTCGCGGCGGCGCGAGAGGGTCTCCAGCTCGCGGCGGCCCTGCTCCACGATGTGCTCGGCCTCGGCACGCGCCTCGCGCTTGACCCGCTCGGCCTCGCGCTCGGACTCCGCCTTCTTCTGCTCGGCCTCCTTGAGCAGGCCCTCGACCTTCTTCACCGCGGCGATCCTGACCTTGCTGGCCTCGGACGTCGCGGTCGACTTGATCTCGGCCGCCTTCTGCTCGGCCTCGCGCAGCTGTTCGGTCGCCGCCGCCACCAGCTTGTCGACCCGCTCGCCGACCACCCGCATCGCCTCGGCGGCCTCCTTGCGGGAGCGGTCGTGCAGCGCCTCCACCTCGGACTCCACCCGCTGCCGCAGCTCGTCGGTGCGCTCGCGGATCGTCGTGGCGTCCCGGCGGGCCTCGCCGAGCAGCGTGTCGGCGTCCGTACGGGCCCGCTCGACCATGCCGTTGCCCTCGGCCGTCGCCTCGTTGACCAGCCGCTCGGCCTCCGCGCGGGCCGCCGCGACCAGGGTGTCGGCCTGCTCCTCGGCCGCCTCGGCGAGCCGCCTGGCCTCCGCCTGCGCCTTGCCGACCAGCGTGTCCGCCTGCTCCGCGGCCTCGCTGCGGCGCTTGTTGGCCGCTTCCCGGGCCTCGTCCAGGATGCGCTGCGAGTTGGCCCGCGACTCCTCCGCGGTCTGCTCGGCCTCCGCCAGCCCCGCGCGGGCCTTGGCGCCCAGCCGCTCGGCCTCCTCGCGGGCCTTGCCGACCAGCGTGTCGGCCTGCGTGGCGGCGTCGGTACGCATCCGGTTGGCGTCCTCGCGGGCCTCGGCGCGCAGCCGGTCGGCCTCCTCGATCGCCTCCGTGACCGTACGGTCGGCCAGCGACCTGGCCGCCTCCGACTCCTCCTGCGCCTCCCGGCGCATCCGCGCGGTGTCCTCCGCGGCGCGCTCGCGCTCGGAGTTGGCGTCGGCGTGCAGCCGGTCCGCCTCGCCCTGCGCCTCGGTGCGCAGCCGCTCGGCGGCGTGCTCGGCCGCCGAGCGCAGCCCGGCGATCTCCTGCTCGGCCTCCTGGTGCAGGTTCGCGACCGCGTCCCGTACCTGCTGGGCGGTCTGCTCGGCCGCCGCGACCAGCTCGCCGGCCCGCTGCTCCGCCTCCGCGGACAGCCGGTCGGCCTCCGCCGCCGCGTCCTCGACCCGCTTGCGGGCCGCCGCGAGCAGCTCCTCGCTCTCCTCGCGGGCCCGCGCCCGCTCCTGCTCGGCCTCGGCCCGCGCGGTCGCCAGGTGCTCCTCGGCCGCCCGGCGCCGCCGGGCCGCCTCCTCCTGCGCCCCGGCCAGTGCCTCGGCGGCCTCCGCGCCCAGCCGCTCGGCCGCCGCGGACGCCTCGGCCCGCAGCCGGTCGGCGGTCTCCTGCGCCTCGCCGCGGGTGCGCTCGGCCTCCGCGGCCGCGTCGGCCTGCACCCGCAGGGCGACGTTCTCGCCCTCGGCCCGGGTCTGCGCGGCGTCGGCCGCCGCCTCGTCCCGCAGCCGTACGGCCTCGGCCTCGGCCTGCTCGACCAGGGCCCGGACCCGTTCGGCGGTCTCCTGGCGTACCCGCTCGGCGTCCTCGGCGGCCTCCGCGCGCAGCCGGTCGGCCTCGGCGCTGGCCTCGCGCAGATTCTGCTCGGCCGCCGCGACCCGGGCCTCGGCCTCCTCGCGCAGCCGGACGAGGTCGGCCTCGGCCTCCTCGCGCATCCGGGCCACGACCGTCTCGCCCTCGGCCCGCTGCTCGGCGGCGGCCCGCTCGGCGGCCTCCCGGACCGCCGCGCCCTGCCGCTCGGCCTCGGCCCGCAGCTCGTCGGCCTCGGCGCGCGCGGTGCGCAGCGCCTCCTCGGCCTTGGTGTTCAGCGCGGAGGCCCGCTCCACGGACTCCGCGCGCATCCGCTCGGCCTCGCCGGCCGCCTTCTGCCGCTGCTCGTCGCCGTCCGCCTTGGCCTTGGCCAGCAGCTCCTCGGCCTTGCTGGCGGCCTCCTCGATCTGCCCGACGGCCTCGCGGCGTGCCTCGCCGCGGATCCGCTCGCCCTCGGCGACCGCCTCGGCCCGCAGCTGCTCGGCCTCGCCGCGCAGCCGCCGGGCCTCCTCCTGGAGCTCGACGGTGCGGGCCCGGTACTCCTTGGTGTCGTCCTGGGCGGCGCCGCGCAGCTCCTGCGCCGCGGACTCCGCCTCGCCGCGCACCCGGTCCGCCTCGGCCTGCGCCTCCTTGCGGATGCGCTCGGCCTCCTCGCCCGCGCCCTTGGTCGTCGAGCGGGCGTCCTCCGACGCCTTGGTCAGGATCTCCTCGGCGGAGCGGGCGGCCTGCGCGAGCTGCGCGGCCGCGTCCTCGGCGGCGGCCGCGCGGGCGGTCTCCTGCGCCTCGGTACGGATCCGGTCGGCCTCGGCCCGCGCGTCGGCGACGGTCTGCTCGGCGTCCGCCTTGGCGGTCTCGGCCTCCTTGGTCGCCTCGCTCACCATGCGGGCGATCTCGGCCTTGGCCGTCCGGGTGCGCTGCTCCATCTCGGCCTCGGCGGCGGCCAGCCGCTTGGCGGCGCCCGCGGCGGCCTCGTCGCGCAGCTTGTCCGCCTCGGCGGTCGCCGCGCGCAGCCGCTCGTCGGCCTCCCGGACGCGCTCCTCGGCGAGCCGGGACAGCTCGGTGGCGCGCTGCCGGGCCTCGTCGGTTTCGCTGCGGCTGGTGCTGCGCAGCTGCTCGGCCTCGGTGGTGGCCTCCTGGGCCTGCGAGGACGCGGCGGTCAGCAGCCGCTCGGCGTCCGTACGCGCCCGCCGCAGCACCTGCTCGGCCTCGGCGCGCGCGGCCTGGGCGTCGGAGGTGAGCCGGTCCCTGGTCTGCTCGGCGACCCGGGTGGCCTCGGCGCGGGCGGCGGCGAGCGCCGCCTCGGACTCCGCGCGGGTCTCGTCCAGCAGCCGGCGGGCCTGCGCCTCGCTGCGGGCGCGCAGCTGCTCGGCCCAGGCGACGTTCTCGTTGACGTGGCCCTCGACGCTGGCCCGCCGCTCGGCCAGCTCCTCGTCGAGCTGGCGGCGCCGGGCGATGGCCTCGGCGTGCCACTCGGCCTCGAAGCGGGCCTGGTGCTCGGCCTGCTCCTGGAGGAGGCGCTGGGTCTGGGCGCGGGCCTCGCGCAGCTCGCGCTCGGCGTCGGCGCGCAGCTGGTCGGCCTGGATCTGGGCGTTGCGCAGCAGCTGGTCGGCCTGGTGGCCGATGTTGTCGTACGCGGGGCGGGAGGCGAGCATCCGGCGGGCCTCGTGCAGCTTGGCACGCAGCACCTCGACCTGGTAGCCGAGGTCGTCGGCGTGATCGACCGCCTTGCCCCGCTCGGTCCGCAGCCGCTCCATCTCGGCCTCGAACTGAGAGAGGTGGTCGTCAGCCCGGTAGCTGTCGTTGCCCCGCACTCCGCGGTCCCATCGGTCTCCTGGCGTTCTCACCCGCCAACCGGGTGAGCTTCTCCGTGACCCTGTTTGAATCAGGGCCTACGAAGAATGGTGTCAGATCAACGGCGCGGAGCGGGAGCGTACCCAGACCCCACCCCGGTCGGCCCGGCCACTCTACCGGGCAGCACGGGGATAAGGTCAGTGGTCCTCGACAGGTCGGTGCTCGCCGGAGGGTGTGTCGGCGGCCGCGGGGGAGTGGGCTGCGGCGGCGGTCACCAGTTCGGTCAGGACGCCGTGGCAGTCCTTCGGGTGCAGGAAGGTGATCCGCGAGTCCATGGAGCCGCGCCGCGGCTCGTCGTAGAGGACCCGTACGCCCTTGCCGCGGATGGCCTCGGAGTCCGTGTCGACGTCCGCGGTGCCGAAGGCGATGTGGTGGACGCCCTCGCCGTTCTTGGCCAGCCATTTGCCGACCGCGCTGTCCTCCCGGATCGGCTCCAGCAGCTGGAGGTAGGAGGAGCCGCCGTCGTCCGTACCGTTGATCCTGAGCATGGCCTCGCGTACGCCCTGCTCGTCGTTGACCTCTGTGTGGAAGACCTCGAATCCGTAGGTGGCGCGGTAGAACTCGACGGTCGCGTCGAGGTCGGAGCAGGCGATCCCGATGTGGTCGATACGAGTCAGCATGGAACCAGTGCACCGTAAGGCCCGCGATTACACAACGTGCGCGCTGTCACACGTTCCGCCGGGTGACGTGGCCTCTACCGGTCAGTACATTGACGCTAACCCTCGTTAACCTCTCTTCTGTCGAAGGGATCCGCACCATGACAGCCAGTACCAGCAGCACACGCTCGGTCATCGTCGCAGGTGCCCGTACGCCCATGGGCCGGCTGCTCGGCAGCCTGCGCGGCTTCTCCGGGGCCGAGCTCGGCGGCATCGCGATCAAGGCCGCGCTGGAGCGGGCCGGGGTCCGCGGCGACCAGGTCGAGTACGTGATCATGGGGCAGGTGCTCCAGGCCGGCGCCGGCCAGATCCCCGCCCGGCAGGCCGCGGTCAAGGGCGGCATCCCCCTGTCGGTGCCCGCGCTCACCGTGAACAAGGTGTGCCTGTCCGGCCTCGACGCGATCGCGCTCGCCGACCAGCTGATCCGGGCCGGCGAGTTCGACATCGTGGTGGCCGGCGGCCAGGAGTCCATGACCAACGCCCCGCACCTGCTGCCCGGCTCCCGCGCCGGCCACAAGTACGGCGCGATCGAGATGCTCGACTCCATGGCGCACGACGGCCTCACCGACGCCTTCGAGAACATCGCGATGGGCGAGTCCACCGAGCACCACAACACCCGGCTCGGCATCGCCCGCGCCGACCAGGACGCCTTCGGCGCGCTGTCCCACCAGCGGGCCGCCGCCGCGCAGAAGAACGGCCTGTTCGACGCCGAGATCACCCCCGTCGAGATCCCGCAGCGCAAGGGCGACCCGGTCGTCTTCGGCAAGGACGAGGGCATCCGCCCGGAGACCACCGCCGAGTCGCTGTCCCGGCTGCGCCCCTCCTTCACCGCCGACGGCACGATCACCGCGGGCACCGCCTCGCAGATCTCCGACGGCGCCGCCGCCGTCGTCGTCATGAGCCGCGCCAAGGCCGAGGAGCTGGGCCTGTCCTGGATCGCCGAGATCGGCGCCCACGGCAACGTCGCGGGCCCCGACAACTCGCTCCACTCCCAGCCCTCCAACGCCATCGCGCACGCCCTGCGCAAGGAGGGGCTGACGGTCGGCGACCTGGACCTCATCGAGATCAACGAGGCCTTCGCGGCCGTCGCCGTCCAGTCCATGAAGGACCTCGGCGTGACACCTGAAAAGGTGAACGTGAACGGCGGCGCCATCGCGCTCGGCCACCCGATCGGCATGTCCGGAGCCCGTATCGTGCTGCATCTGGCGCTGGAACTCGGCCGCCGCGGCGGCGGCACCGGCGCGGCCGCCCTGTGCGGGGGCGGCGGGCAGGGCGACGCGCTGATCCTGCACGTGCCGGCGAGCTGACGTTACGGAGGACGGCTGCGATGGTGGATGTCGGGGAGCTGGTCGAGCAGGCACGGGCCGGACGGCCGCGGGCCGTGGCCCGGCTGATCTCGCTGGTCGAGGGGGCCTCCCCGCACCTGCGCGAGGTGATGGCCGCACTCGCGCCGCTCACCGGCGGGGCGTACGTGGTGGGCCTGACCGGCTCGCCCGGCGTCGGCAAGTCCACCACCACCTCGGCCCTGGTGACCGCCTACCGCAAGGCGGGCCGCCGGGTCGGGGTGCTCGCCGTCGACCCGTCCTCGCCGTTCTCCGGCGGCGCGCTGCTCGGCGACCGGGTGCGGATGTCGGAGCACGCCTCCGACCCGGGCGTCTACATCCGCTCCATGGCCACCCGCGGCCACCTCGGCGGCCTGGCCTGGGCCGCCCCGCAGGCCATCCGGGTGCTGGACGCGGCCGGCTGCGACGTGATCCTCGTCGAGACCGTCGGCGTCGGGCAGTCCGAGGTCGAGATCGCCGCGCAGGCCGACACCTCCGTGGTGCTGCTCGCCCCCGGCATGGGCGACGGGATCCAGGCCGCCAAGGCCGGCATCCTGGAGATCGGCGACCTCTACGTCGTCAACAAGGCCGACCGGGACGGCGCCGACGCCACCGCCCGCGAGCTCAACCACATGCTCGGCCTCGGCGAGTCCCGCGCCCCCGGCGACTGGCGCCCGCCCATCGTCAAGACCGTCGCCGCGCGCGGCGAGGGCGTCGACGAGGTCGTCGAGGCGCTCGACAAGCACCGCGCGTGGATGGAGGAGCGCGGCGTCCTGGCCACCCGCCGGGCCGACCGCGCCGCCCGCGAGATCGAGACCATCGCCCTCACCGCGCTGCGCGCCCGCATCACCGCTCCCGGCTCCTCCCACGACCTCCCGGCCCTCGCCCACCGCGTCACCGAGGGCACCCTCGACCCGTACACGGCGGCGGACTCCCTCATCGAGGGCCTGACGGGCGCGTAGCGGCCCGCCCTACGCCCGGTCCTGCCGGGCGCGCAGGACCGCCGCCGACTCCAGGCACCAGGCGCGGGTCTCGCGTTCGAGGGCGAGGCCGCGGCGGCAGGTGAGGTAGGGGCCGATCGTCGGGGAGTCGCGGAGGTAGTCCGCCTCGGGGAGGTCGCCGCGCAGTAGGGCCAGCAGGTCCTCGTAGCCGGCGATGCGGGCCAGGGAGGATTCGGCGCGCGCGTCGAGCTGGGCGATGACGCGGGCCGGGTCGACATGGTCGGCGGTCTGGACCATCACCAGCAGGTCGTCGCGGATGAAGGTGGGCTTGGAGTCGGCGGTGACGAAGCGCTCCAGCTCCGCGAGGCCCTCCGCGGTGACGGTGAAGACCCGCTTGTTGGGGCGGCTGGTCTGTACGACCTCGCGCCCCGCGACCAGGCCCTCCTTCTCCAGCTTGGACAGCTCGGCGTAGAGCTGCTGGGGCAGCGCGTGCCAGAAGTTGGCGACCCCGATGCCGAACGCCTTGGCCAGCTGGTAGCCGCTGAACTCGTTGTCGAGCAGTGCCGCGAGCACGGCGTGCCGCAGTGCCATCGGGGCTCCCTCCCGCCCGTTCCCGCCTGTCCCGCCCGGGGGGACGGGTGAACCGCTCAGCTTACTCAAGGATTTTAGTATTCGCTTTTGTGAGTACAGCCATTTCGCGGCCGGTTCACGACCTGCGCGGGCGCAGCCGCAGCCCCAGCGGCCGGGCCAGCACCAGCGCGGGCGCCAGCAGCGCCGCACCGCCCAGCAGCAGGCCCGCCGCGTCGCCCGCCAGGCCCGTACCGAGCCGGTCGGTGCACACGTGCGCCGCCCACAGCGACAGGTACGCCCCCGGCAGGAACGCGCCCAGCAGCCGCAGATGGTGGCCCAGCACCCCCGGGCGCCAGCCCAGCCGGCGGCGCAGCAGCGTGGACGTCGCCAGCAGCCCCGCCGTGCACGCCACCGCGTAGCCCGCCGCCATGCCCGTGACCGCCCAGCGGGCCGGCAGCAGCGCGTACGAGGCCGCCGCCAGCGACGCGTTGACGGCCGCGATGAGGACGTTGAGGAAGAACGGGGTCCGCGTGTCGCCGAGCGCGTAGAAGCCGCGGGCCAGCAGGTACTGGCCGGCGAACGCGGGCAGGCCGAGCGCGAAGGCGGTCAGCATCCAGCCGATCGCCGCCGCGTCCGCGTCGGTCGTCGCGCCGTGCTGGAAGACCACGCCGGTGATCTGCGGGGCGAGCGTCACGAACGCCAGCGCCGCCGGGACCACCGCGACCCCGGACGCGTTGAGCCCGCGCGTCAGGTCCGCGCCGATCGCCGCGTGGTCGCCGTCCGCTGCCGCCCGGCTCATCCGCGGCAGCAGCGCGGTCACCAGCGACACCGTCACGATGCCCTGCGGGACGACCCACAGGTTGTACGCGTTGCTGTACGCGGCATAGCCGACGCCCGCGCCGTGCCCCGCCGCCAGCGCGTGCTCGCCCGCGGACGTCGACAGCCGGGTCACCACCCAGTACGCGCCCTGGTTGACCAGCACCAGCAGCAGCGTCCACACCGCCGCCCGCATCGGCTGCGTCAGGCCCGCACCGCGCCAGTCGAAGCGCGGGTGCCAGCGGAAGCCGGACGCGCGCAGCGACGGCAGCAGGCCGAGCGCCTGCACCGCGATACCCGCGGTGCTGCCCAGGCCCAGCACCAGCGCGTCCCCGTCGTCGATGCCGCCGCGCGCGGTGCCCAGGTAGAGGCCGAACACCGCGATGACCACCAGGTTGTTGAGCACCGGCGTCCACATCATCGCCGCGAAGCGGTCCCGCGCCCCCAGCACCTGGCCGAGCAGCGTGAAGACGCCGTAGCAGAGGATCTGCGGCAGGCAGTAGCGGGCGAGCGTCACCGTCAGGTCGCGCTGCGCCCCGTCGAACTCCGGCGCGTACGCGGACACCAGCAGCGGCGCCGCGAGCACCGCCAGCGCGGTCACCGCGAGCAGGCCCACCGCGCACAGCGTCAGCAGCCGGTCGGTGTACGCCTGCCCGCCGTCCGCGTGCTCCTTCGCCGCGCGCACCAGCTCCGGGATGAAGACGGACTGGAGGGCGCCGCCGATCATCAGCGCGTACACGATGTTCGGGACGGTGTTGGCGACGCTGAAGGCGTCACCCGCCGCGGCGGTGCCGACAGCCGCGGTGATCACCGCGAGCCGGAGGAACCCGGTGGCCCGGGAGACCAGCGAGCCCGCCATCATCGCCCGGCCGCTGCGGGCGAGGGATTTCCTGGCGTGCCGCGTACGGGGGCGGGTTGCCGCCGGCGCCAACCCGTTCCCCTGTTCTTCGCGCTCGCGCGCGGGACGGGGGGTGCGGGCCTTTTGTGCCACCGGGCGGTGGCGGCCTTCCGGGCGGTGCGCCCGGACCCCTGCGGATGTCTGTCGCGTACGACGACGCTCCTGTCCTGCGCGCAGTTCCCCGCGCCTCCTCTCGCTCCGGGCTGCCACTTGCGGTGGCACCCGCGACCTTGCCGCCGGTGGCTGGCTTTCGCCACGGGGTGCCTCTTGCGGTGGGCCCGCGACCTTCTGCCGGTGGGGGGTTGCTCGCGCAGTTCCTCGCGCCCCCAAACGCTCACCCCGCGCGCGCGGAGGCGAGCCGCACCTGCGGAAAGTGTGGGGCCAGGGCGCGGGCCGGGACATAGGCGGGGGGTGTCGGGAATCTCTCGGTCACAAAGACCCTTCCGCAGGCGTGGGAAGTCGTGAGCGGGCCGGTTCCGGGCCGCCGTACGGGGAGGACCGCTCGTGACGATGACCACTCACCAGCAGTTGCCGAAGGCGAACGCCCCCGCGGGGGAAGGGAACGGACTCCGGCTCACCGCGATAGACGCGGACCTGCACGCCGCCTTCCTGCGGCGGCCGGGCGGGCACACCGCGAGCTTCCTGCAGACGCCGGCCTGGGGGCGGGTCAAGTCGGGGTGGCGGACGGAGAGCCTGGGGTGGTTCGACGACGCCGGGCGGCTGCTCGGCACCGCGCTCGTGCTCTACCGGCAACTGCCGGGCCTGCGGCGGCTGTTCGCCTACCTGCCGGAGGGCCCCGCGGTGGACTGGGCCGATCCGCAGCTGGAGCGGTGGCTGGCGCCGCTCGCGGACCATCTGCGGGAGGCGGGGGCCTTCGCCGTACGGATGGGGCCGCCGCTGGCCTACCGGCGGTGGTCGGCGCGGACGCTGAAGGACGCGGTGGGGCCGGGGCGGCGGGTGGGGGACATCCTGCCGGACCTGGTCGAGCCGCTGGGCGCGGCCGTCGCCGACCGGCTGCGCGAGTCGGGCTGGCGGCGCTGCGGCGAGGACGGCCAGGGCGGTGACGCCCAGCCGCGGCTGGTGTTCGAGGTGCCGCTCGCCGGGCGCGGTCTGGACGACCTGTGGACGGGGCTCAACCAGGAGTGGCGCCGCAACATCAAGAAGGCGGGCAAGAGCGGGGTGCGCACCGACGTGGAGGGCCCGCGGACGCTGCCCGCCTTCCACGAGCTGCTGCGCGTCACCGAGCGCCGCGACGGCTTCGACCTGGGCCGCGACCTCGACTACTACCAGCGGCAGTACGCGGAGCTGAACGCCGAGCAGCCGGGCCGGATGCGGTTGTACACCGCCCGCCACGAGGGCGAACTGCTGGCCGCGCACACGCTGCTGGCCGCTCCGGACGGCGTCCGGGTCTGGTACCAGACGGGTGCCTCCGCCGACCACCGCCGCGAGGTGCGGCCGAGCAACGCGCTCCAGTGGCGGATGCTGTGCGACGCGCTGCTGGCGGGCGCGGCCGTGTACGACATGCGCGGGGTCCCGGACGACCTGGACCCGGCGTCCCGCGCGCACGGCCTGCTGCGCTGGAAGCTGGGCACCGGCGGGGAGGCCGTCGAGACGGTGGGGGAGTGGGAACTGCCGTTGCAGGGCGCGGTCAACAAGGCCCTGCACCGCGCGATGCACGCCTACCTGACCCGCCGCTGAGCCCCGCGGCGGCGCCGGGAGCCGGGCGAACCCGCAGGTCCGCGGTGGGCGACGCGCGTCACGCGGTGAGCATCACCGGCGCCTGGCGGGTGCGCCGCACCGCGCGCAGCACGAGCAGCACGCACACCGTGCCGCCCGCGCCCGACCCGGCGATGACGGCGTAGGGCGGGGCCCATTCGGCGAGCGCGCCGCCGACGGTGATGCCGAGGCCCTGGAGGGTCATCAGGCCCGCGCCGAGCAGCGTCATGGCCTGGCCGCGGGTGTGGTCGGGCACGTCGGTGACGAACCACTTGTCCATGCCGAGCGCGTACGCCGCGCTGAGCCCGGTCAGCAGCAGCAGGACGAGCGCCACCGGCAGCGACGGGTCGATCGCGAAGAAGACCAGCGGGACGAGCGAGACGCCGGCCAGCGGCAGGACGATACGGTCCCGGGCCGCGGGTGACAGCAGTGTGCCGGCGAGGATCTCGCTCGCGGCGGTGCCCGCGGGCATCGCGGCGAGGAAGAGCCCGTAGCCGACCGAACCGGCGCCGACGTCCTCGGCGAAGGGCGCGGCCAGGCCCTCGGCGACGATGAAGAACATCGGCGGTATCCACCACATCAGCAGCAGCGCCCGGATCCGCGGGTCGGCCATCAGGCGCCCGGCGGACTGCAGCGACTCGCGCAGCAGTTGCCCGCTGTGGGTGACGCGGGCGGGGCGGTCGCGGGTGCCGAGCCGCAGCAGCAGCGCGGACCCGGCGAAGGTCGCGGCGGTCAGCAGCAGCGCGGAACGCGGGCTGAGCCACACCAGGATGAGGCCGCCGACGCCGAAGCCGACGATCTGCGAGCCCTGGGCGACGATCCGCACCAGCGAGCGGCCGAGCACGTACCGCTCGCCCGTGAGGATGTCGGCCAGGCTCGCGGCGCGGGTGCCCGTGAACAGCGGCGCGATGAGCGACATCACCACGCGCAGCGCGAAGAGCGCCGCGATGGGTGTGCCGGGTATTGCGGTGGCCGCGACGCAGGCGCAGGACAGGACGTCGCAGGTGACCAGGACCCGGCGCGCGGGGTAGCGGTCGGCGATGCCGGACAGCAGCAGCCCGCTGAGCGCGTAGGGCAGGTAGGTCAGGGCGAAGACGAGGGCGGACAGCACCGCCGAGCCGGTCTCGGCGTAGACGAGGACGGCGAGCGCGACCTCGGCGAGCACCCCGCCGAGCATGGACAGCACGTGCGCGGCGAAGATCGGGCGGAATTCGCGTATCCGGAAGACCGCTCCGTAGCCGATGGCGGGCACGGTTTCCCGCTGGTTCTCCTGCTGGCCGCCGGGGGTGTTGGCGGTGTTCCGCGGGACGTCCGCGCTTTCCGCGCGGGTTTCCGCGCGTGTTTCTCCGGCCGGCGAAGCGGGGTCGACCCCGCGTGGCGGGTGCTCGCTGTCCGTTGTCATGCCATCACCCTGGAGCCACTCGGACCCCACGTGTAGTCTTTCGCGTACAGCCGAATCTTGGGGGTCATGATGTCGCTTCGCATGCGATTTGCGGCTGAGGACCTGCTCAAGTGCCGTTTCGCGATCTCCCCGCTGCGCGAGACGCAGGGCGCGGTGCGTACGCTCTCCCGCCCCGACCGGCACGGCCACCACCTGCCGTGGCTGCGGCAGGTACGGGCCGCGGCGGCCGGGCTGGACCTCGCCCCGTTGTGGCTGCTCGCGCCCGAACACGGCTACGGCCCCGACTTCCTGCAGCCCGTCCCGGACCTGCCGCTCGCCTCGCTCGACGAGGAGCTGGACCGGGTCCGGGCCACCCCGGCGGCCACCGCCCGCCGTCAGCTGGCCGCCGCCCTCGCCCAGACCCCGGGCGCCGCGGACAGCCGCCGGGGCCGCGCGATGCTCAACGACCCGGCGGGCACCGTGCAGCAGCTCGCCGGGCTCTTCGAGCACGTCTGGGCGGCGCTGCTGGCCCCGCACTGGCCGCGGCTGCGCGCGGTGCTGGAGGCCGACGTGGCCTACCACGCCCGGCGGCTCGCGGACGGGGGCATGCAGCGGCTCTTCACCGGGCTGCACCCCAGGCTGCACTGGTCCGACGGCGCCCTGACCACCCCCGGCACCGCGGGGCCGCTGCCGGAACCCACCGGGCGCGGCCTGGTGCTGGTGCCCAGCGTCTTCTTCTGGCCCGAGGCGGGCGGCGCCTTCGACCCGCCCTGGCAGCCCGTCGTCGTCTATCCCGCGCGCGGCATCGGCGGTCTGTGGGCGCCCGGCGGACCGACCGCGTCCGACACCCTGGTGCGGCTGCTGGGCGCCAACCGCGCGGCGATACTCAGCGGGCTGGACGCCCCCAGCACCACCACCGCGCTGGCCCACCGGCATGTGATGGCCATGTCGTCGGTGTCCGCGCATCTCGCGGTGCTGCGCGACGCGGGCCTGCTGACCTCGCGCCGCTACGGCCACCAGGTGCTCTACGAGCGCACCCCGCTGGGCATCGCGCTGGCCACCGGCGGGCTGCTCTGACCTGCCGGACGGGCCCCGCGGCGGCCGGAGTCACCGGGTCCGCCCAGCAGCGGTACGGCTTCCGCACATGACGCGAACGTGACCGCGGTGCTTCCGGAAGATGTCCGGATCCTGCTGTCAGTCGGCCAGATACCGTTCGACCGTGGCCACCTTGGAGTCGAGGCCCCCGGTCACCCCCGGCCGCAGATCGGCCTTGAGGACGAGCGAGACCCGCGGCGCCCGCGCCTCGACCGCGGCGACGGCGCGGCGTACGACGTCCATCACCTCGTCCCACTCGCCCTCGATCGAGGTGAACATCGCGTCCGTGCGGTTCGGCAGCCCGGACTCGCGCACCACCCGCACGGCGTCCGCCACGTACTCCCCGACCTCCTCGCCGACACCCAGCGGCGTGACGGAAAAGGCGACGATCACGCGCCCACCGCCTCGGAGCGCCCGCGCGCGGCCACCGCCGCGGTCACGGCGGCCTCCGACTCGCGGGCCAGCGTGCGCTCGGCGAAGAAGCCGCCGGTCGGCAGCACCGACAGCAGGAGCAGCCAGCCCGCGCGCTTCCAGCCCCAGCCGGCGCTGCGCCAGGCCAGCGCCCAGAAGACGAC
This sequence comes from Streptomyces sp. NPDC004031, assembly GCF_053604375.1. NCBI lineage: Bacteria > Bacillati > Actinomycetota > Actinomycetes > Kitasatosporales > Streptomycetaceae > Streptomyces > Streptomyces sp. NPDC004031. The sequence continues at coordinate 25,624 of NZ_JBSGHL010000021.1, forward strand.
GTACAGGATGAAGAGGATGCCGTGCACCATGCCCATGACCGGCACCGCGTTGAAGTCCGTGGCGCGCTTGAGCACCGAGCAGACGAGCAGCAGCAGGAAGGAGACCGCCTCGGGGGCGGAGATCAGGCGCAGCCTGCGCAGCGCGCCGGCGGTCTTCAGGTCCACGGGGTACCTCACTGTCGTACGGGGCGGGCCGGTCCGGCCGGTCGGGACGGTTCGCGATCCGGTCTTGTGATCGCATTCACAAGACCTCCCCATTATCAACCCCCGGCATCGACGACCTGCCCCGGGGGTAGGTCCGGGGCGTGGAAACCGCGCGAAGGGCGATAGCGTCCCTGTCCACGACACCGTTCGTGATGAGTGCACGACACCGAACACCCACGGGGACCGAGGGACGATGAGCATCGACTGGGACCGCCGGCACTGCGCGCGCAAGGGCCACATCACCTACGCGCCCGACGAGCTGCGGCTGCGCGGCCGGCTGCACGCCGCCACCGCGGTCGGCGAGGTGTGGCGCTGCCTGCGCTGCGGTGACTTCGTGCTCGGCGAGCCGCACGGCTCCGGCCCCGCCGACATGGCGCCGCTCGTACCGCGCGGCCGGGCGCTGCGCGACCTGTTCATCCTGCGCTTCCTCGCCGTCGAGCGGATCCTGCGCGGGCTGCTCATCGTCATCGCCGCCTGGGCGGTGTGGAAGTTCAGCAACTCCCAGGACGCGGTCCGCAAGCTCTTCGAGGACGACCTGACGGCCTTCAAGCCGGTCGCCGACCACTTCCACTACGACCTCGACCACTCGCCCGTCGTCGACTCCATCCGGAAGTTCTTCGACTACAAGAAGTCGACGCTGCAGATCGTCGCGGCCGCGCTGCTCGGCTACGCGCTCATCGAGATCGTCGAGGGCTTCGGCCTGTGGTGGGCCAAGCGCTGGGCGGAGTACCTGACCGTCGTCGCGACCGCCGCCTTCCTGCCGCTGGAGGTCTACGAGCTGACGGAGAAGGTCAGCTACTTCAAGATCGGCACCCTGGCGCTCAACGTCCTCGCCGTCCTCTACATCCTGCTCGGCAAGCGGCTGTTCGGCCTGCGCGGCGGCCACAAGGCCTTCGAGGCCGCGCGCCGCAGCGCCTCGCTGCTGGAGGTCCAGGAAGCGGCCGGCGCCCCCGGCGAGGAGCCCGAACCGCTGCCCGTACGCCCGCGTACGGCCACCGAGGCCGGCTGAGGCATGGCCGTCTTCCGGCTCCAGGGCAGCCGCGTCCTCGCCGTCGACCTTGCGGGTGACGCGGTCAAGGCCAAGAAGGGCGCCATGGTCGCCTACGAGGGCGAGGTCACCTTCAAGAAGATGACCGGCGGCGGCGAGGGCCTGCGGGGCCTGGTCACCCGGCGCGTCACGGGCGAGGCGATGGCCGTCATGGAGGTCAGGGGCCAGGGCACGGTGTACTTCGCCGACCGGGCCACCGAGATCAACCTCGTCCGGCTCACCGGCGAGAAGCTGCACGTCGAGGCGAGCAACCTGCTGGTCACCGAACCGTCGCTGCGCACCGGCACCACCTTCACCGGGCTGCGCGGCGCCTCGCAGGGCAACGGGCTGTTCACCACCACCGTCGAGGGCACCGGACAGGCCGCGATCATGTCCGACGGGCCCGCGATCGTGCTGCGCGTCACCCCCGGCACCCCGCTGGTCGTCGATCCGCAGGCGTACGTCGCCCACACCGGGGATCTGCGCCAGCAGCTGCGCAGCTACGTGTCCCTGCGCACCCTCGTCGGCGAGGGCTCGGGGGAAAGCTTCCGCATCCACTTCGAGGGCGACGGCCTGGTCTACGTCCAGCCCAGCGAGCGCACCGCCATCGGGGGCCAGATCTGATGCCCTTCACCCGGATCAACTCCAAGCTCGTCGAGGCCCGCGTCGTGCCCGGCCGGCGGATGTTCAGCCAGCGCGGCGCCATGCTCGCCTACCGCGGCGCCGTCACCTTCACCCCCAGCATCACCGGCGGGCAGGGCGGCGTGATGGGCATGATCGGCCGCCGGGTGGCGAACGAGGCCACCCCGCTCATGGTCGTCGAGGGCGACGGCACCGTGCTGTTCGGCCATGGCGGCCACCACATCCACTCCGTGGACCTCACCGGCGAGACGCTCTACGTCGAGGCCGACCGGCTGCTCGCCTTCGACGGCTCCCTCGCCCAGGGCACCATGTTCATGGGCTCGCAGGGCGGGGTGATGGGCGTGATACGGGGCCAGGCCACCGGCCAGGGGCTGTTCACCACCACGCTCCAGGGCAAGGGCTCGGTCGCCGTCATGGCGCACGGCGGCGTCTTCGAGCTGCACGTCACGCCCGGACGCCCCGTCCACGTCGATCCGCAGGCGTACGTCGCGCACCGCGGCGACCTGCGCAACAAGCTCGTGACCGCGATCGGCTGGCGCGAGATGGTCGGCCGCGGCTCCGGCGAGGCCTTCCAGCTCGAACTGAGCGGCCAGGGCACGGTCTACGTCCAGGCCTCGGAGGAGAAGCTGTGACCCACCCCGCCCAGGGCCCCGTCGTCTTCGACGCCTTCACGCTGCCGAGCAACGACAACGTCAACCCGTACGCCTTCAGCGTCGACCTCGACGGCCAGTGGTTCCTCCAGAAGGGGAAGATGATCGCCTACTACGGGCAGATCGACTTCCACGGCATCGGCCACGGCCCGCTCGACCGCCTCGTCGCCGCGAACTTCCACTCCCCGCTGCACGCCGCCGCCTGGGTCGTCGCCCAGGGCCGCGGCAAGATGCTGCTCGCCGACCGGGCGTACGACATCAACTCCTACGACCTCGACGACGGCAACCTCACCATCCGCTCCGGCAACCTGCTGGCCTTCCAGCCAGGGCTGACCCTCAAGCAGTCGATCATCCCCGGCTTCCTGACGCTGCTCGGCACCGGCAAGTTCGTCGCCGCCTCCAACGGCGCGGTGCACTTCGTCGAACCGCCCATCCGCGTCGACCCGCAGGCCCTCGTCGGCTGGGCCGACTGCCCGAGCCCCTGCCACCACTACGACCACGCCTACATGCGCGGCGTCCTCGGCGGCATCCGCGCGCTCACCGGTATCGGCGGCGCGTCCGGCGAGGAGCACCAGTTCGAGTTCAGCGGCGCCGGGCAGGTGCTGCTGCAGTCCACCGAGGACCTCATGCCCGGCACGGACACCGGCGGCGTCCCCATGAGCGCCGGGCCCGGCGTACCCGGCGCGGCCCGCCCCGGGAGCTGACGGCAGCCGCTGCACACGGTGACGGCCCCGCTACCCGGGTGAACGTACGAATTTCAACGGACGGTAGAATTCGCCCATGACGACGGAGACCGCGGACAGCGCGACGACCTGGCTCAGCGAGGAGGAGCAGCGCGCCTGGCGCGTCCACCTCGATGTCAGCCGGCTGCTCATGTACCAGCTGGAGCGCGACCTGCAACCCTTCGGACTGACCAACAACGACTACGAGATCCTCGTCAACCTCTCCGAGGCCGAGGACCACCGCATGCGGATGAGCGACCTCGCGAAATCCACCCTGCAGAGCAAGAGCAGGCTCTCGCACCAGATCACGCGCATGGAGGCCGCCGGGTACGTGCGGCGGGAGAACTGCGAGTCGGACCGGCGCGGGCTCTACGCCGTGCTCACCGAGCACGGCTGGGACACGATGCGGGAGGTCGCGCCGCGGCATGTCGCGTCGGTGCGCGAGCACTTCATCGACCTCATCGACCGGGACGGCCTCGCGGCCTACCACGCCGCGCTCGCCCCGGTCGCCAGCCACCTGCGGGCCACGCGCCCGCACTGAGCCCCACGCCCTGCCGGGCGGCGCCACCACCGGGACCTCGCCCCCGGTGGTGGGCCGGTCGATCGCGACGCCCACCGCAAGAGGCACCCCCCGGCGCCGCAGCCCGCAGGGAAAACTCATGTGTCACCTCTTGGCGCCCTCGCGCGTGATAGATGCGGGAGGGCCACGAAAGATGACCGCACAACCCGCGGAGCGCACCGCGGATTTCGATGACTTCTACGCCGCCACGGCCAAGAAGATGGTCGCCGTCGTGTACGCGGTGACCGGCGACCTCGGCGAGGCGGAGGACGCCGTCCAGGAGGCCTACGCGCGAGCGTGGACCCGCTGGGCGGCGCTCACCGCCGAGGGCGACCCGACCCCCTGGGTCAGGACCGTCGCGCTGCGCCTCGCCGTGAGCACCTGGCGCAAGGCGCGCAACCGCATGCGCGCCCACTTCCGGCACGGCCCGCCCGCGGACGCGCCGGCGCTCGCGCCGGACCGGGTCGCGCTGGTGGACGCGCTGCGCACGCTCGGCGACGACCAGCGCACCGCCGTCGTGATGCACCATCTGCTGGACCTGCCGGTCGACGAGATCGCGCGGGAGACGGGGGTGTCGTCCGCCGCGGTGCGGACCCGGCTGAGCCGTGGCCGCAAGGCCCTCGGCGCCAAGCTCAGGGAAGAGCCCGAGCCCGCGGACCCCGACCGTGCCCGGCACGACCGGCGACCCCTCCGAGAGGTGCCCCTCCATGGCTGACGAACTCGACGACCGCCTGCACGAGCTGGCGCACGACGCCGAACAACTCGTCGTCCTGGCCGGTCCGCAGGCCGCGCGGGCCCGGGGCGAGCGGCGCCGCGCCCGGCGCCGCGCGGCCGCCGCCGGCACGGTGACGGCGCTGGCCCTCGGCGTCACCTGCTGGCAGCTGCTGCCGCGGCTGGAGCAGGAGGACCGCGCCCGCACCACCGCGCCCGCCGCCTCCGGCAGCGCCACGCCCGAACCCACGATCTCCACGCAGGCGCTCACCGACCGCCTGCTGCCCACGAGTTCGCTGCCCTTCGCGCCGAAATGGCGCTGGACGGTCGCGGACAACGGAACGACGAACGACGTGCCCTCCTCGTGCGGCTACCCGGTGCCGGCCGGTGTGATCGCCCAGGACGGCCGCACGTACATGGCGGAGGCCGTCAAGGCCATCGCGTACGAGCGGCTGCTGGCCTTCCCCGACGAGCCCGCGGCGGTCGCGGGGGCCGCGGAGCTGCGGGAGCGGATCGACGCCAAGTGCGCGATGGACATCACCACGGTCGAGAACAGCGTGTGGGGGCGGCTCGTGGCGGACCGCGCCATGGGCAGCTCGAAGAAGATCTCCGCTGTGACGGTGTGGATCCAGCACGAGGGGCAATACGTCGCCGTACTGGTGGTGGACAGCCCCCACAGCCCGCTGCAGTGGGAGCCGGGAGACGAACCGGACGGACCGCGCCCGGCCGGCTGCCTGGCCGACACGCTCGACGACCTGGCCATGCCCCCCTCCCCGGACGCTCCGTCCACGGCGACGAGCCCCGGCTCCGGTCGCGGCGCCGCCGCCGGCGGCACGACCCGGTACTTCACCGTCGGCGGCGATGCCGCCGGCGACACCCACGTCTCCGGCAAGGACGGCTCCGGCGCCGACAAGGGCCCGTACTCCTCGTCCGCCGACTGCTGACCGACCGCTGACCGACTGCTGACAAGGACCCGACACCGTGTTCCGCACCTTCGGCATATCCCGCGGCCGCGCCCTCGCGGCCCCCGCCCTGCTGCTCGCCCTGGCGCTCGGCGCCGCCGCGTGCGGCGGAGACGACACCGCGTCCGGCGACGGAGCCGCCCCCGGCGACGGCGGCCCGGCCGCCACCGCGTCCGCCGCGGCCGGGAAGGTCACCGTCTCCCCGGCCGCGGGCGGGAGCGTCGCCCCCGGCACCCCCGTGACCGTCACCGCCGCGAGCGGCACCCTCGGCACCGTCACCGTCACCCCGAAGGGGAAGTCGTCGGACGGCGTCGATCCCGTGGAGGTGACCGGCAAGCTCGCCGCCGACCGCCGCACCTGGACGTCCGACCGCACCATGACGCCCGGCACCGCCTACACCGTCACGGTCACCGCCACCGACGGGGCGGGCAAGCAGGCCACCACCACGAGCGACTTCCGCACCGCCGCCGCGGGCAAGGTCAACGGCGTCACCGCGACCCCGCTCAACAACGCCGTCGTCGGCGTCGGCCTGCCGCTCTCGCTCGCCTTCGACAAGCCGGTGGCGAACAAGGCCGCCGTCGAGCGGGCCCTGAGCATCACCACCACCCCCGCCGTCAAGGGCAGCTGGGGCTGGCTCACCGACCCGCTCACCGGCATCCAGCGGGTGGACTGGCGCCCTGACGTCTACTGGCCCACCGGCACCAAGGTCACCCTGACCGCCCGGCTCAGCGGCATCGACACCGGCGACGGGCGCTTCCTGCGCCGCGACATCCACGACACCTTCAGCGTCGGCACCGCCCGGATCTCCTACGCCGACCTCGCCAAGCACACGATGCGGGTCACCGAGAACGGCCGCACCGTCAAGAACTTCAAGATCTCCGGCGGCAGCTCCGCCTTCCCCACCTGGAACGGCACCATGGTGGTGATGGCCAAGCAGTCCACCGTCCGGATGACCTCGTCGTCGGTCAACATCGCGACCAGCGAGGACTCCGCCGACTTCTACGACGAGGACGTGCACAACGCCGTCCGCGTCACCACCTCCGGCACCTTCGTGCACGCCGCGCCCTGGAACGACCGCTACATGGGCAAGCAGAACAAGAGCCACGGCTGCATCGGGCTGAGCGACGCCGACGCCAAGTGGTTCTTCGACAGCGCGGTGCGCGGCGACGTGGTGGTCTCCACCGGCTCCACCCGGGCCGTCGTCGACAAGGGCAACGGCTACGGCGAGTGGAACCTGTCCGTGGCCCAGTGGCACGCGCTCAGCGCCCTCACCTGAGGAAGAACCGCAGGCCGCGGGGCTGCCGGATGCCCGACTGCCGAGACGGCCGTGACCACGATGTGACCGACGGGTAGGCTCAAGCGCGTGTCAAAGCCCCTGAGCCTGCCCTTCGACCCCATCGCCCGCGCCGACGAGCACTGGACCCAGCGCTGGGGCGGGGTCCCGTCGATGGGCGCGATCACCTCGATCATGCGCGCCCAGCAGATCCTGCTGGGCCAGGTCGACGCGGTGGTCAAGCCCTACGGCCTGACCTTCGCGCGCTACGAGGCGCTGGTGCTGCTCACCTTCTCCAAGGCGGGCGAGCTGCCGATGTCCAAGATCGGAGAGCGCCTGATGGTGCACCCCACGTCGGTGACCAACACCGTCGACCGGCTGGTGGCGTCCGGTCTGGTCGCCAAGCGCCCCAACCCCAACGACGGCCGCGGCACCCTGGCCTCGATCACCGACAAGGGCCGCGAGATCGTCGAGTCCGCCACGCGCGACCTGATGGCGATGGACTTCGGCCTCGGCGTCTACGACGCGGAGGAGTGCGCGGAGATCTTCGCGCTGCTCAGGCCGCTGCGGATCGACGCCGGGGATTTCGAGGCGGAGTGAGCACGGGGGCGAAATCGGGGGCCTGAGGTCGCCGGGTTACGCTCGTTGCCATGAAACACAGCGTGCTGACCCGCTACCGGGTGATGGCCTACGTGACCGGCGTCCTGCTGATCGCCCTCACGCTCGCCGTCATCGGCAAGTACGGGCTCGACATCAGCGGCGCGGGCACCGCCACCACCGTGATCGGCTTCGCCCACGGCTGGCTCTACGTCGTCTACCTGATCTTCGCCTTCGACCTGTGCTCGAAGGCGAAGTGGCCGCTCGGCCGGATGGCCTGGGTGCTGCTGGCCGGCACCGTGCCGACCGCCGCGTTCTTCGTCGAGCGCCGGGTCTCGCGCGAGCTGGCCCCGCTCGTCGCTCCGTCGCAGGCGGACGAGCCGGAGCCCGTCCAGCCCGCGAAAGCGTAGGGCCCGCCCCAGAAAAAACGCGGCTCACCCGGTTGGTGAGCCGCGCGTCATCGACATTTACTAGGACGTCCTAGTAAATTCGAGAGTATGGACGCTTCGGAGATCGAGACAGGCCGCACCCGCTGGCAGGCACGCTACGACTCCAGCCGGCGCCGCGACGCCGACTTCACGACGCTCTCCGGTGACCCGGTGGAGCCGGTGTACGGACCGCCGCCCGGCGCCGACGTACCGGGTTTCGAGCGGATCGGCTGGCCGGGGGAGTACCCCTTCACCCGCGGCCTGCACGCCACCGGGTACCGCGGCCGGACGTGGACGATCCGCCAGTTCGCCGGCTTCGGCAACGCCGAGCAGACCAACCGGCGGTACCGCCAGATCCTGGCCAACGGCGGCGGCGGCCTGTCCGTCGCCTTCGACATGCCGACGCTCATGGGCCGCGACTCCGACGACGCCCGCTCGCTCGGTGAGGTCGGCCACTGCGGGGTCGCGATCGACTCGGCCGCGGACATGGAGGTGCTCTTCCGCGACATCCCGCTGGGCGACATCACCACCTCCATGACGATCTCCGGGCCCGCCGTCCCGGTCTTCTGCATGTACCTGGTCGCGGCCGAGCGGCAGGGCGTCGACCCGGGGGTGCTCAACGGCACGCTCCAGACGGACATCTTCAAGGAGTACATCGCGCAGAAGGAGTGGCTCTTCGCCCCCGAGCCGCACCTGCGGCTCATCGGCGACCTGATGGAGCACTGCGCGACCGCCATCCCGGCGTACAAGCCGCTGTCGGTGTCCGGCTACCACATCCGCGAGGCGGGCGCGACGGCCGCGCAGGAGCTGGCCTACACCCTCGCCGACGGCTTCGGCTACGTCGAGCTGGGCCTCAGCCGCGGCCTGGACGTCGACACCTTCGCGCCCGGCCTGTCCTTCTTCTTCGACGCCCACCTGGACTTCTTCGAGGAGATCGCCAAGTTCCGCGCCGCCCGCCGCATCTGGGCCCGCTGGATGCGGGACGTGTACGGGGCGCGGTCGGACAAGGCGCAGTGGCTGCGCTTCCACACCCAGACCGCGGGGGTGTCGCTCACCGCCCAGCAGCCGTACAACAACGTCGTGCGCACCGCCGTCGAGGCGCTCGCCGCCGTGCTCGGCGGCACCAACTCGCTGCACACCAACGCGCTGGACGAGACGCTCGCGCTGCCCAGCGAGCAGGCCGCCGAGATCGCGCTGCGCACCCAGCAGGTGCTGATGGAGGAGACGGGCGTCGCCAACGTCGCCGACCCGCTCGGCGGCTCCTGGTACGTCGAGGCGCTCACCGACCGCATCGAGCGCGACGCCGAGGCCGTCTTCGACCGCATCCGGGAGCTGGGCGAGCGGGCCGTGCCGAGCGGTGAGCACCCGATCGGGCCGATGACGTCCGGCATCCTGCGCGGCATCGAGGACGGCTACTTCACCGGCGAGATCGCCGAGGCCGCCTTCCAGTACCAGAGCGCGCTGGAGAAGGGCGACAAGCGGGTCGTCGGCGTCAACTGCCACACCGGCTCCGTCACCGGCGACCTGGAGATCCTGCGGGTCGGCCACGAGGTCGAGCGCGACCAGGTGCGGCTGCTCGCCGACCGCCGCACCGCGCGCGACGAGGCCGCCGTGCGCCGCGGCCTGGACGAGATGCTGGCGGCCGCACGCTCCGGCGGCAACATGATCGCGCCCATGCTGGACGCGGTACGGGCCGAGGCGACGCTCGGCGAGATCTGCGACGTGCTGCGTGCCGAATGGGGCACATACGCGGAACCCGCCCGCTTCTGAGCGCCCCATGCGTCCCTCCGTCCGCCCCCCAAGGCGCTGACCTGGACATTGGCCGTGGTCGGTAGATTCGTCAACGACCCGACCGCCCTCCAGGAAAGGACGTGTGTGGCCCTCGAAGCGACCGTCGGTGACGACGGGATGGTCTACATAAGGGAGACGGAACAGCCGGACGTGGTGGCGGTGACCACCACCGCGAAATGGGAGGCCTTCGTGAAAGGCGTCCTGGCGGGGGAGTTCGACCACTTCGCCGCCGACCTGGCCGGGGGAGAGACCGCCCCGGCACGCAGCCTCTCCTGAGCCCCCGGCTCGGAGCGGCACGGGGCCCGGGGGAGGGCCCGGGGGGGCTCGGAAAGAGCAGTACCGGCGGGGAGCCGGGATGACGGGGACGCGCGCAGCGCGATGAACGGGAAAGGCGGGGCCGCACGCCGTACGGGCGGTGCGGGACCTCTCAGTCGAGGTCCTGGGCCGTGTGCAGCCCCGCGAGTCCGACGACGAGGAGCCCGGCGAGCCGACGCGCCCACTCCTCGTCGGCCGGCTCGGACGAGACCATGACGCGGTGCACGACCGCCCCGGCGACCACGTCGAAGATCAGGTTGTCCCGCCAGGGCGCCGTGGCGCCGTCGTCCGCGGGGATCTCGCCGCGCGCCTGGGCGCGCTTGCGGCCCAGCACCACCAGGTGCTTCTGCCGGTCCACGATGGCCGCGCGGATCCGCAGCCGCAGCGCGTCGTCGTACGCCGCCTCGCCGATCACCGCCATCAGCGCGGTCCTGGTCTCCGGGCGGTCCAGCAGCTCGGCGAAGCGCAGCACCACGCCGCGGATGTCGGCCTCCAGGCTGCCGCGGTCGGGCAGTTCGAGCTGCTCCTCGAAGAGCGCGGCGACCGCGTCCACGGCCAGTTCGTTCTTGCCCGCCCAGCGCCGGTAGACGGTCGTCTTGGCCACCCCGGCGCGCGCCGCGACGTCGCCCAGCGTCAGCCTGCTCCAGCCGACCTCGGCCAGCGCGGCGCGGGTGGCCGCGAGAATCACCCGGTCGAGCCCGGCACTCCGCGGCCGCCCGGTGCGTCGGGCCGGTGGCGGACCGGCGGCGGTGGGAGGCATACGCGGACCATACCCGTCGGTAAGTACGGTGACGAGTGAGCTGATTCACAGGGTGCGCCGCGGTGTGGGGCGGGCAGGGGCAGTTACGCTACAGCTCGTAGCGAAACACGAGCGACTTCGGCGACAACCACGCCGGTGCGGATGGGGATCCGCACCACCACTGACGCGCCGCCACCGGCGGCGCGCCACCACACGACCGGGTGGTCGGAGCCCCGCGAACCGGCGGGAGGTCCGGCCTGATCCCGGGACTGTGCACCACTGGGGTCCGCGAGGGGGGAGGATTGCCTCATGCAGCCACGGAACATGTCCATGAGCGGGGTGGTCGACCTCGCCGCGGTGAAGGCGGCCAGTGAGGCCAAGGCCAAGGCCGAGCAGGCCCGGGTGCAGCGGCAGGAGGCCGGCGCCGCCGGTGCGGCCGCCCCCGCTTCCCCGCTCGTCATCGAGGTGACCGAGGCGACCTTCGAGAGCGACGTCCTCCAGCGCTCCACCGAGGTCCCGGTCGTCATCAGCTTCTGGGCCGACCAGGCCGAGCAGAGCAAGCAGCTCAACGCGGTGCTGGAGCGGCTGGCCGGTGAGTACCGCGGCCGGTTCGTGCTGGCCACCGCCGACGTCTACGCCAACCAGCTCCTCTTCCAGCAGTTCCAGGTCCAGGGTGTGCCCGCGGTCTTCGCGGTGATCGCCGGACAGGCGATGCCGCTCTTCCAGGGCCTGGCGCCGGAGGACCAGATCACCGAGGTGCTCGACCAGCTCGTCGCGGTGGCCGAGCAGCGCTTCGGCATCGTCGGCGAGGAGGTCGACCCCGGCGCCGCGCCGGAGCCCGCCGCCGTGCCGGAGCGCCCGGCCACCCCGCAGGAACTGGCGCTGGGCGCCGCGCACGACGCGCTGGACGCCGGTGACCTGAGCGGCGCGGTCCAGGCGTACCGCAACGTACTCGCCGACGAGCCCGCCAACACCGAGGCCAAGCTCGGCCTCGCGCAGGCCGAACTGCTCTCCCGCGTCCAGGGCGTGGACGCGGGCGCCGCGCGGCAGGCCGCCGCCGACGCCCCGGGCGATGTGCAGGCCCAGCTCACCGCCGCCGACCTGGACCTGGTGGGCGGCCATGTCGAGGACGCCTTCGGGCGGCTGGTCGACACCGTGCGCCGCACCGCGGGCGACGACCGCGACACCGCGCGGCTGCGGCTGCTGGAGCTGTTCGAGGTCGTCGGCCCGGACGACCCGCGGGTGGTCAGCGGTCGGACCGCGCTGGCCAGGGTGCTGTTCTGAGTCCTGTTCTCCCGCGTACCGCGGCCTCGTGACGGGGCCGCGGTACTCAGCGGTTGAGTGATCCGGCGACCTCTCTTTATCAAACCGTGACAGTGGGCGGTCACTGTCACGGGGAGTGAGAACGCGACCCCGATTTGCTGGTCGATCGTCATATATGCCGGACTTTCTCCCCCATGTTTTGACTACACCACGTCAGCATGCCTCGAACGGCTGCGCGCCTCACGACACTTATCCGTTACTCGCTAGTAATGAGCCCCTTGTGCGGCGGCCCCGAATGGACCACGATCGGCCAAGCTCGGTCCGTAGCCAGCGCCCGGCAGCCAGCCGGTGCCCGGCCCCACGGGTCCCCGCCGAGCGGAAGAGCGCGGCAACCGCCGCGCCTTCGGGACAGGGGGGTCTCCGTCCGCCGTGATGGAACCGGATGGAGCCTGTCCAGCAGGTTGCGCGAGAGCGTGGCCAGTGGTTGTCGCTCGGGGGTGATCGCCGATGTCCCGGACACCGCCGTCCGGACTTCCCCAGGCAGTTCCGCAGGGCTTTCCCGCAGGACTCGCCCCGGGAGGCAGACGGCCATGCCCGGCGCGGCGCTCTCCTTCCCGAGGACGTAGCACTTCTCCCATCCCAGGCCCGGACCAGGTCCGGGCCGGAGATGTACGTCCGAGAAGGAGGAAACATGGAATCGCACGTTCGGGGCGGTACCAGATGGCGGCGGTTCGCCGTCGTCATGGTGCCGAGTGTGGCCGCCACCGCGGCGATAGGCGTGGCGATCGCGCAGGGCGCGCTCGCGGCGTCGTTCAGCGTGTCCGGCCAGCAGTTCAAGGTCACCGCGGACACGCTGCACGGCGAGGGATTCGAGCAGTACGGCTCGCTCGACGTCAAGCAGGGCGGCGACCCGAAGGACCCCAAGTCGTACGCGCCGGTGGCGGTGTCGGCGTTCACCGACGCCACCATCACGGGCCTGTGCCAGTCGGTCGTCATCCCGACGCCGATCGGGGACGTGACGCTCGTCCTGAAGGCCGGCAACGACGGCAAGAAGGTCAAGGCGCACAACCTCTACATCGACCTCGACCAGCTCGACGCGGACGCGGTCTTCACCAACATCAACATCGGTGTCGCGGCGGGTGCGAGCGGCCAGCCCGGTCCCGGCATCAAGGCCGGCGACAAGGCCGACCCGAACTCGTTCGCGCAGACGGCCGAGTCGGCCGACCTGACGGACGTCAAGCAGACGGCGTGGGCGACCAGCGCGGGCACCTTCCGCCTCACGGGCCTCAGCCTCAGGCTCCACCTGGGCTCCGGGGGCCAGTGCTACTGAGCACGGTCTGACTCGCTCTGGGCGGGCCGCGCCCCGCGCGGCTCGCCCACGGCACCCCTTTCTTCACGCAACGCCAGTTCCAGGGAGCTGTTTTCCATGAGCGCCGAGTCGCAAGGGTCCCCCGACGCCTTCACCCGCGGCCGCATCGCCTTCCGGCACTGGCGGTGGGACCGGCCGTTCTGGGCCGGGCTGGTGACCATCATCGGCGGGGCCGCCATCGGCTACGTCCCGTACCACAACATGACCTTCGGTCAGCTGGGCGTCCGGGTCGGCACCACCGCGGGTGCCAGCGCGCTGATCATCGGCGTGCTGCTCATCACGCTGAGCCTGACGATGTGGTTCCAGCGCGAGGTGCGGATCTTCGCCGGTGTCGCGAGCATCCTGCTCGGCCTGGTGTCCATCCCGATGACCAACCTCGGCGCCCTCGTGGGCTTCCTGTTCGCGATCGTCGGCGGCGCGCTGGCCATCGCCTGGGCGCCCGGCACCCCGGTGCCCGACGACCCGGGCGAGCAGGCGGAGCTGCCCGGCGACGGCCCGAAGCCGGTGGACGACGCGGCCGACCCCGCCGCCGTCCCCCACTTCCACGCCGACCCGTTCACCACGCCCGAGCCGGTGCACGCCGGAGCGGGGGCAGACGACGAGACCACCGAGCAGAACGGGAGGCACCGTGCTGAGTGACGAAGCTCAGCCGGGCGAGAGCGCGCGCCGCGCGCGGACCGGGTCCGGCCCGCGGCACGCGGCCCCGCGCAGGTCCCTGCTGACGAAGCTGCACATGCCCGCGGGCAAGGCGGTGGCGCTCGCCGCCATGCCGACCGCCGTGCTCATGGGCATGGGCCTGACCCCGCACCTGGCGCAGGCCGACGAGCCCAAGAACCCGTTCAAGCCGGGCCCGTGCGTGACGCAGTCCGAGACCCCGACGCCCTCGCCGTCCGAGACGGCGAAGAAGGGTAAGAAGGACACCTCGGATTCGGCGAAGAAGGACGACAAGGGGACGCCGAAGCCGACGACGAGCCCGAGCGCCACGACGGCGACCGGCAAGAACGATTCCGCGCCCACGCCGGAGACCTCGCCGTCCGCCGCCGACGCCAAGCCCGGCACGGCCGCGTCCGCCCCGACGACCGCACCCAGCGCGAGCCCGAGTCCCACCAAGTCCGTCAACCCGCTGGACCCGCTGGGCCTCGGCGACCTGCTCGGCGGCCTGCTGGGCCTCGGCGGCGCCTCACAGCCCACCGCGAGCCCCACCCCGACCCCCACGCAGCCCTCGGCGAGCCCCACGGCGTCCCCGAAGGCCACGCAGGACGCGAAGCCCACGGTCAAGGACACCGTCCAGGACACCGTCAAGGACGTCACGAAGACGGCCGACGGCGCGCTCCAGAAGACCAAGGACACCGTCAAGGACACCGCCGAGGGCGCCACGGACGGCGCCTCGAAGACCGCCAAGTCCCTGACCGGCGACGACTCCGCGGCCACCTCCGGCGACCCGCAGTCCTTCCCCTGCCCCAGCTACGACGCCAAGGCCCTCGCGGACGCCCAGACCGAGCAGGGCATACCCCTGCTCCCGGACGACCCCTGGGTCCTCAAGAGCTCGCTGCTGACCCTCTACGGCCTGAAGTACGACGGCATCGTGCAGGTCAAGACCTACGGCGGCACGGTCAAGGACGTCCTGAAGTTCACCGCGACCGGTATCGACATCGGTGACCTGCACCAGATCGTCGACGGCCCCAGCGGCAGCAAGACCCATGTGATGGCGGCCAAGGGCTCCACGTCGACGTTCCGCAACGGCACGGTGACCATGTACACCGAGTCCCTGAGCGGCAACCTCCTCGGCGTCGTCCCCATCACCTTCACCCCGAAGGCCCCGCCCCCCCTGACCCTCCCGGTCCTCTTCTTCACCGACGTCACCGTCATCCAGGCAGGCCAGTTCGGCGGCACCCTCACGGTCCCCGGCATGAAGGTCCTCCCGGGCCAGGACGCCTGACCCGGCCTCCTCCCGGACGCCGGACGGCCCGCGGCCCGCACCCCGGACGAGGGGTGCGGGCCGCGGGCCGTCGGCCGGTGGAAAGGCCTCAGGCGCCCAGGTGGTGGACGCGGACGAGGTTGGTGGTGCCGGGGACACCGGGGGGCGAGCCGGCGGTGATGATGACGGTGTCGCCCTCGGTGAAGTCGCTGAGCTTGAGCATCTCGCGGTCGACGATCTTGACCATGTCGTCGGTGGTGTCGGCGTGCTCGACGACGAACGCCTCGACGCCCCAGGTCAGCGCGAGCTGGTTGCGGGTCGCGGGGTCGGTGGTGAAGGCCACGACCGGCTCGGGCACGCGGTAGCGGGCCAGACGGCGGGCGGTGTCGCCGGACTTGGTGAAGGCGACCAGGGTCTTGGCGTCGAGGAAGTCGGCCAGTTCGGCGGCCGCGCGGGCGACCGCGCCGCCCTGGGTGCGGGGCTTCTTGCCGGGGGCCAGCGGCTGGAGGCCGCGGCACAGCAGCTCCTCCTCGGCGGCCTCGACGATGCGGGACATCGTCTTGACCGTCTCGACCGGGTACTTGCCGACCGAGGACTCCGCGGAGAGCATGACCGCGTCGGCGCCGTCCAGGATGGCGTTGGCCACGTCGGAGGCCTCGGCGCGGGTGGGGCGGGAGTTGGTGATCATCGACTCCATCATCTGGGTCGCGACGATCACCGGCTTGGCGTTGCGGCGGCACAGCTCGACGAGCCGCTTCTGGACGACCGGCACCTGCTCCAGCGGGTACTCCACCGCGAGGTCGCCGCGGGCGACCATCACGGCGTCGAACGCCATGACGACGTCCTCCATGTTCTTGACCGCCTGCGGCTTCTCCACCTTGGCGATGACGGGGACCCGGCGGCCCTCCTCGTCCATCACCCGGTGCACGTCGCGGACGTCCTTGGCGTCGCGCACGAAGGACAGCGCGATCATGTCGACGCCCATCCGCAGTGCGAAGCGCAGGTCCTCGATGTCCTTCTCGGACAGCGCCGGGACGTTCACCGCCGCGCCGGGCAGGTTGATGCCCTTGTGGTCGGAGATGACGCCGCCCTCGACGACGAGCGCGCGCACCCGCGGTCCGTCGACCTCGATGACGCGCAGTGCGACGTTGCCGTCGTTGATGAGGATCGGGTCGCCCTGCGAGACGTCGGCGGGCAGGCCCTTGTACGTCGTCCCGCAGATGGTGCGGTCGCCGGGGACGTCCTCGGTGGTGATGGTGAACTCGTCGCCCGCGACCAGCTCCACGGGTCCGTCGGCGAAGGTGGCCAGCCGGATCTTGGGGCCCTGGAGGTCGGCGAGGATGCCGACCGCCCTGCCGGTCTCCTCGGCCACCTTCCGCACGCGGCTGTAGCGGCCCTCGTGCTCGGCGTGGCTGCCGTGGCTGAAGTTGAGTCGGGCCACGTTCATGCCGGCCTCCACCAGTGTCTTCAACTGGTCATAGGAGTCGACGGCGGGACCCAGGGTACAGACGATCTTGGCTCGGCGCATGGGCGCTATCCTATCGGTTTGTTCCGCTCCGGAATATTCCTGGGGCTTCGCGTGGCAGTGAGGTGGTCAGCCGCCCTGCGGGGCGGCCGCCAGTGCGTAAGTATCGCGGGCGATCTCCAGCTCCTCGTCGGTGGGGACCACCGCGACGGCCACCCGGGACGAATCGGCCGACACCAGGCGGGGCGCGTGGCCGCGGACGGCGTTGCGCACCGGATCCATGGTGACACCCAGACTGTCCAGACCGGACAAGGCCGCCCCGCGGACCGCCGCCGAGTTCTCGCCCACCCCGGCGGTGAACGTGATCGCGTCGAGCCGCCCCAGCACGGCGGTGAAGGCCCCCACATAGCGCCGCAGCCGGTGCACGTAGACGTCGAAGGCGAGCTGCGCCGCCTTGTCGCCCTCCGCCATCCGGCGGCCGATCTCCCGCATGTCGTTGTCGCCGCACAGGCCCAGCAGCCCGGAGCGCTTGTTGAGCAGCCGGTCGATCTCGTCCGTGCTCATCCCGCCGACCCGCTGGAGGTGGAAGACCACCGCCGGGTCCAGGTCGCCGGAGCGGGTGCCCATCACCAGGCCCTCCAGCGGGGTCAGCCCCATCGAGGTGTCCACGCACACCCCGCCGCGCACCGCGGAGGCCGAGGCGCCGTTGCCCAGGTGCAGCACGATGACGTTGACGTCCGCCGGGTCCCGGCCGAGCAGCCGGGCGGTCGCGCGGGAGACGTACGCGTGCGAGGTGCCGTGGAAGCCGTAGCGGCGGATGCCGTAGCGGTCGGCGGTGGCGGTGTCGATCGCGTAGCGGGCCGCGGCCTCGGGCAGCGTCGCGTGGAAGGCGGTGTCGAAGACCGCGACCTGCGGCAGGTCCGGGCGCAGCTCGCGGGCGACCTTGATGCCGGTGATGTTCGCCGGGTTGTGCAGCGGCGCCAGCGGCACCAGCTCCTCGATGCCGGCCAGCACCTCGTCGGTGATCAGGGTGGGTTCGGTGAAGCGGGTGCCGCCGTGCACCACCCGGTGGCCGACCGCGGCCAGCTCCGGCGAGTCCAGGCCGAGCCCGCGCTCGCGCAGCTCGTCCGAGACCGTGCGCAGCGCCTCGGTGTGGTCGGCGGTCCCGCCGGGCTCGCCGATCCGCTCCACCACCCCGGACGCCAGGCGCTCCTCGCCGTCCATGTCGATGAGCTGGTACTTCACCGACGACGAGCCGGAGTTCAGCACCAGCACCCTGCTCCCGCGTGCCGCCGTGCTCACTGGGCGTCCCCCTGCTGTGCCTGGATCGCGGTGATCGCGACCGTGTTGACGATGTCCTGGACCAGCGCGCCGCGCGACAGGTCGTTGACGGGCTTGCGCAGGCCCTGGAGGACCGGGCCGACCGCGACCGCGCCCGCCGAGCGCTGCACGGCCTTGTACGTGTTGTTGCCGGTGTTCAGGTCCGGGAAGACCAGTACGGTGGCCTGCCCGGCCACCGCCGAGCCGGGCATCTTGGTGGCCGCGACCGACGGGGCGACCGCCGCGTCGTACTGGATCGGGCCCTCGACCAGCAGCTCCGGGCGGTGCTCGCGCACCAGCGCGGTCGCGGTGCGGACCTTGTCGACGTCCGCGCCGCTGCCGGAGGTGCCGGTCGAGTACGACAGCATCGCGATGCGCGGCTCCACGCCGAAGCGGGCCGCGGTGGCCGACGCCTGGATCGCGATGTCGGCGAGCTGCTCGGCGTCCGGGTCGGGGTTGACCGCGCAGTCGCCGTAGACCAGGACCTTGTCGGCCAGGCACATGAAGAAGACCGACGAGACGATGGCCGCGCCCGGCCGGGTCTTGATGATCTCGAAGGCCGGCCGGATGGTCGCCGCGGTCGAGTGCACCGCGCCGGACACCATGCCGTCGGCGAGCCCCTCCTGCACCATCAGGGTGCCGAAGTAGGAGACGTCCGCGACGACGTCGTACGCCAGCTCGTACGTCACCCCGCGGTGCGCGCGCAGCTCCGCGTAGAGCGCGGCGAAACGATCCCGCAGCGGCGAGGTCTGCGGGTCCAGGATCTGGAGCCCGGGGTCGTCCAGGGTGATGCCGAGATCGCCCGCCCTCTTGCGGACCACGTCCTCCTCGCCCAGCAGCGTCAGCTCGCACACGCCCCGCCGCAGCAGCACCTCCGCGGCCCGCAGGATGCGCTCCTCGGCGCCCTCCGGCAGCACGATCCGCCGCTTGTCGGCGCGGGCCCGCTCGATGAGCGCGTGCTCGAACATCATCGGCGTCACCCGCGCCGAGCGGGCGACCGACAGCCGGTCGGTCAGCTGCGCGGTGTCCACGTGCGTCTCGAAGAGCCCGAGCGCGGTCTCCGCCTTGCGCGGGGTGCCCGCGCCCAGCTTGCCGTCGAGCGTGAACAGGCCCGCGGCGGTCGTGAAGGACCCGGTGGACACCGCCAGCACCGGGGTGCCGGGCGCCAGCCGGTCGGCGAGGTTCAGTATGTCCGGGCCCGGCTTCTCGTCCAGCGTCAGCAGCAGCCCGGCGATCGGCGGGGTGCCCGCGGAGTGCGCCGCGAGCGCCCCCACGATGAGGTCGGCCCGGTCGCCCGGGGTCACGACGACACAGCCCGGCGTCAGCTTCGGCAGGAAGGTCGGCAGCATCGCGCCGCCGAAGACGAAGTCCAGCGCGTCCCGCGCCATCCCCGCGTCGTCGCCGAGCAGCACCTCGGCGCCCAGCGTCTCGGCGATCTGCGACACGGTCGGGGCCCGCAGCGCCGGCTCGTCCGGCAGCACGTAGACCGGTACGTCGGTGAAGCGCGCGAGCCGCTCCGCGGTCTCCTCCGCCTCGGCCGGCTCGACCCGGTTGGCGACCATCGCGATGACGTCGCAGCCCAGGCTGGTGTACGCGTGGTGGGCGTTGCGCACCTCGGCCGCCACCGACTCGGCGGTCTGCGCGCGCTCCCCTATGACCACGATGACCGACGCGCCGCACTCGTTGGCCAGCCGCGCGTTCACCGCCAGCTCGGCCGGCAGGCTGGTGCCGGCGAAGTCCGAGCCGAGCACCAGGACCGTGTCGTAGTCGGCCGCGACCCGCAGGTAGCCCTCCACCAGCCGGGCCGTCAGCGCCTCCTGGCCCTGCTCGGCCTGCAGTTCGGCGGCCTCCTCGTAGCCCAGCCCGAAGACCGTGGCCGGGTCCTGCACGAGCCGGTAGCGGCTGCGCAGCAGCTCGAAGATGCGGTCCGGCGTGTCGTGCACCAGCGGCCGGTAGACGCCGACCCGGTCCACCTGCCGCGTCAGCAGCTCCATCACTCCCAGCTCGACCACCTGGCGGCCGTCGCCACGGCCGACCCCCGTGACGTAGACGCTGCGCGTCACCCGATTACTCCGTTTCGTCTTCCCCGTATCCGGGCAGCCGCCCGCGTACGCAACGACGCTAACGTGCCCGCGCGGCAGACGCCCGCCGAGGCCCGCGCAGCGGATCGTTACCGTGTCTTAACAGGGCCGTCCGGGCCCGCCGTGGCCCGTACGGCACCGCCCGGATGCGCCCTGCCGGGGATCACCGCACAGTGCACGTAGGGTGAAGACGAGCGAGCGAGGAGGGCGGTGCGATGGACGTCCTGGCCACCGGGGTGCAGCGCGACGAGCGGCCGCTGCTGGAGGCCGCCTTCGCCGGGCGGCACGAGATCCGCTGCCTGGACACCCCGCTCACCTTCGACACGCTGCCGCTGGCCGCCGGGTACGAGGCTGTCTCGACGAGCGTCAACGCGGTGCTGGATGCGCCGGTCCTGGAGGGCCTGGTACGCGGCGGCACCCGGTTCGTCGCCCAGCGCTCCACCGGCTACAACAACATCGACATCGCGCACGCCGAGCGCCTGGGCATGACCGTCGCCCGGGTGGCCGCCTACTCCCCGCACTCCGTCGCCGAGTTCGCCTGGGCCCTCGCGCTCGCCCTGGACCGGCGCATCGTGCGCTCCGCGAGCCGCACCCGCGACTTCGACTTCCGGCTCGACGGACTGCTCGGCCGCGACTTCCACGGCCGCACCGCCGGCGTCATCGGCACGGGCCGGATCGGCGCCGCCTTCACCGCCGTCGCCCGCGGCTTCGGGATGCGGCTGCTGGGCTGGGACCTCACCCCCAACCCGGAGTGCGAGGCGCTCGGCATGACCTACGTCGAGCTGGACCGGCTCTTCCGGGAGGCGGACCTGCTCACCCTGCACGTCCCGCTCGCGCCCTCCACCCACCACCTGGTCGACGCCCGGCGGCTCGGCGAGATGAAGGACGACGCGCTGCTGATCAACACCAGCCGCGGCGCCCTCATCGACTCCGCGGCCCTCGTCGAGACCCTGCGCGAGGGCCGGCTGCGCGGTGTCGGCCTGGACGTCTACGAGGAGGAGGCGGGCGTCTTCTTCTACGACAAGTCACTCGAAGTGATGACCGACGACGTCCTCGCCCGGCTGCTGACCTTCTCCAACGTGCTCGTGACGTCCCACCAGGCCTACTACACCGTCGACGCCGTCGACCAGATCGTCGCCGCGACGCTGCGCAACGTCAACGACTACGTGGCCGGCCGGATCACCGAGAGCACGCTGATCCCGCGCAGCCCCTGACCCACCCCTGGAGAGCCCGCCCCATGCGTATCGGAGTCCTCACCGCCGGCGGCGACTGCCCCGGCCTCAACGCCGTCATCCGGTCGGTCGTGCACCGCGCGGTGACCGGGCACACGGACGAGGTCATCGGCTTCGAGGACGGCTTCGTCGGCCTGCTCGAAGGCCGCTTCCGGCCGCTCGACCTCAACTCCGTCAGCGGCATCCTCGCCCGCGGCGGCACCGTCCTCGGCTCGGCCCGGCTGGAGCGCGACCGGCTCCGCGAGGCCGCCGGGACCGCCGACGAGCTGTGCGCCCGCTACGGCATCGACGTGCTCATCCCGATCGGCGGCGAGGGCACGCTCACCGCCGCCCGGATGCTGTCGGACGCCGGGATGCCGGTCGTCGGGGTGCCCAAGACCATCGACAACGACATCAACGGCACCGACCGCACCTTCGGTTTCGACACCGCCGTGACCGTCGCGACCGAGGCCATCGACCGGCTCAAGACCACCGCCGAGTCCCACCAGCGGGTCATGGTCGTCGAGGTGATGGGACGGCACGCCGGGTGGATCGCACTGGAGGCCGGCATGGCCGGCGGCGCCCACGGCATCTGCGTCCCCGAGCGGCCCTTCGACCCCGCCGACCTCGTCGCCATGGTCACCGAGCGTTTCGAGCGCGGCAAGAAGTTCGCCGTGATCTGCGTCGCCGAGGGCGCGCACCCGGCCAAGGGCACCATGGACTACGGGGTCGGCGAGATCGACAAGTACGGCCACGAGCGCTTCCAGGGCATCGGCACGACGCTCGCCCGCGAACTGGAGCGCCGCCTCGGCAAGGAGGCGCGCCCGGTCATCCTCGGCCACGTGCAGCGCGGCGGCGTGCCGACCGCCTTCGACCGGGTGCTCGCCACCCGCTTCGGCTGGCACGCCGTCGAGGCCGCGCACAAGGGCGCCTTCGGCCACATGACGGCCCTGCACGGCACCCGCGTCGACACCGTGCCGCTCGCCGACGCCATCACCTACCTCAAGACCGTGCCGGAGGACCGCATGGAGGAGGCCGAGTCGGTCTTCTGAGCCTCCTCCCGCGGGCGGCCCTCAGGGGCGGTCGGGCCGCAGCCACACCGCCGCCAGCGGCGGCAGCGTCAGCACCACCGTGTGCGGGCGGCCCTGGTACGGCGTCGGCTCGGTCTTGACGTGGTCCGGCAGCAGCACGCCGCTGCCGCCGTAACGCGTCTCGTCGGTGTTCAGCACCGGCGCCCATACCCCGGCGGGGGAGCCCAGGCGGTAGTCGTGCCGGACGACGGGGGAGAAGTTGCACACGCACAGCAGCGGATCGCCCGCGGTGTCGAAGCGCAGGAAGGCGAAGACGTTGTCCTCGGACGCGCCGCCCTCGACCCACTCGAAGCCGCCGGGATCGGTGTCGCGCTGCCACAGCGCGGGTGTGGCCGCGTACACCGCGTTGAGGTCGCGCACCAGCTCCTGCACCCCGCGGTGGTCGGCCGAGGCCTCGTAGCCCGGGTCGAGCACCCACCAGTCCGGCCCGTTCTCGTACGACCACTCGCCGCCCTGGGCGAACTCCTGGCCCATGAACAGCAGTTGCTTGCCCGGGTGGGACCACATGAAGGCGAGGTAGGCGCGCTCGGTGGCGCGCTGCTGCCACCAGTCGCCGGGCGCCTTGGACACCAGGGAGCGCTTGCCGTGCACGACCTCGTCGTGCGAGATCGGCAGCACGTAGTTCTCGCTGTACGCGTACACCATCGAGAACGTCATCTCGTTGTGGTGGTACTTGCGGTGCACCGGCTCGTGCCCGAGGTAGCCCAGCGAGTCGTGCATCCAGCCCATGTTCCACTTCAGGCCGAAGCCGAGGCCGCCGAAGCCGGTGTGGCCCACATGGTGCGTCGCGCGCGTCACGCCGTCCCACGCGGTCGACTCCTCGGCGATCGTCACGACGCCCGGACAGCGCCGGTAGACGGTCGCGTTCATCTCCTGGAGGAAGGCCACCGCGTCCAGGTTCTCCCGGCCGCCGTACGCGTTGGGCACCCAGTCGCCACCCTCACGGCTGTAGTCCAGGTAGAGCATCGAGGCGACCGCGTCCACCCGCAGACCGTCGATGTGGAAGTCCTCGCACCAGTACACGGCGTTGGCGACGAGGAAGTTGCGCACCTCCGTGCGGCCGAAGTCGAACTCCAGCGTCCCCCAGTCCGGGTGCTCCGCGCGCCGCGGGTCGGCCGGCTCGTACAGCGGCTCGCCGTCGAAACGCGCCAGCGCCCAGTCGTCCTTCGGGAAGTGCGCCGGGACCCAGTCCATGATCACGCCGATCCCGGCGCGGTGCAGCGCGTCCACCAGGAAGCGGAAGTCGTCCGGCGAGCCCAGCCGCGGCATCGGCGCGTAGTACGACGTCACCTGGTAGCCCCACGAGCCGCTGAACGGGTGACCCGCGACCGGCATCAGCTCCACGTGCGTGAAGCCCAGGTCCTTGACGTACGCGGGCAGCACGTCCGCGAGATCCCGGTAGCCCAGGCCCGGCCGCCACGACGGCAGGTGCACCTCGTAGACGGAGAAGGGCGCGCGGTGCACCGGCACGTCCGCGCGGTGCGCCATCCACTCCTCGTCCCGCCACGTGTAGGCCGACTCCGTCACCACCGACGCGGTCGCCGGCGGCACCTCCGTGGCCCGCGCCATCGGGTCGGCCTTCATCCGGCGGTGTCCGTCCGGGCCGGTGATCTCGTACTTGTACGCCGTGCCCGCGCCCACCCCCGGCACGAACAGCTCCCACACACCGGACGAGCCCAGGCTGCGCATCGGCAGCGAGCTGCCGTCCCAGTACGTGAAGTCCGCGGCGAGCCGCACCCCGCGGGCGTTGGGCGCCCA
This sequence comes from Streptomyces sp. NPDC004031, assembly GCF_053604375.1. Taxonomy (NCBI): domain Bacteria; kingdom Bacillati; phylum Actinomycetota; class Actinomycetes; order Kitasatosporales; family Streptomycetaceae; genus Streptomyces; species Streptomyces sp. NPDC004031. The sequence goes on from NZ_JBSGHL010000021.1 coordinate 49,720, forward strand.
CACCGCGAAGCGCGTACCCGTCACACCGCCGTGCGTCATGACCCGCGAGCCCAGCGCCTTCCACAGCTCCTCGTGCCGGCCCTCCCCGATCAGGTGCAGGTCCAGCTCGCCGAGCGAGGGCAGGAAACGGTAGGGGTCGTCGCCGGTGATCTCCGCGGAGTCGTACGCGACCTCCAGGCGGTAGGCGGGCGCCGCGGCGAGGGGGAGGTGCGTGCTGAAGAGGCCGTCGCCCTCGGGGTCCAGCTCGGCGCGGAGGCCGTCCGCGACGAGGGTGACGCTCTTCGCGTAGGGCTTCAGGGCGCGCACCCTGACCCCGCCCTTCTCGGGGTGCGCCCCGAGGACGCTGTGCGGGTCGTGGTGCTCGCCGGCCAGGATCCGCCGCCGGTCCTCCCCGAAGAGGGCGCCCTCCCCTGCGGGGTGCGTTTCGGGGCTTCCCCCTGCGGCGGGGGCCGAGCCACCGGGGGCGCGCGGGGGTGCCTCCCGGGCGGAGCTCCGGGGGAGAGCGGAGTGCTCAGGCCCCACCGGGGCGCGGGCAGGGACCGGCCCGAAGGGGCTGTCCGGTCCGCTCCGGACCACCGGCCGGGAGGTACCCCCACGCGCCCCCGGCGTGCCCTCCCCGGCAGGCGCACCCTCCTCCGTGAGGGGGGCCGGGTCCGGGGCGCGGCCCGAAGCCGCCGGGTGCGGGGTCGTGGCGTCGTAGCCGCGGGCCGCGGCCTCGGGGAGGCCGCCGGGGGGAGTGGGTTCGGGGGTCACGGGGTTCTCCTCGGGCGGACGGACGGACGGGCGGACGTACAGGTCGGGTGGGGACTACGCCGAGGCGAGTCGGGCAAGCGCGGACAGCGGAATGGGCAGCCATGCCGGACGGTGTCGCGCCTCGTACCGCGCCTCGTACACCGCCTTGTCCGTCTCGAAGGCCCGTATCAGTACGGGCTGCTCCCGCGGATCGGTGCCGGAGACGGCGGCGTATCCGGCGCAGTACGCGGCGCGGTGGCGTTCGGCCCAGGGGCCGTTCCCGCTGTGGTGGGCGGCGTAGTCGAAGGAGCGCAGCATCCCGGCGACGTCCTGTACCGGCGGCGCCGGCCTGCGGCGTTCGGCCAGGGGGCGGGCGGGCTCGCCCTCGAAGTCGATGAGCACCCATTCCCCGTCGGGGCCGCGCAGCGCCTGGCCGAGGTGCAGGTCGCCGTGGATGCGCTGGGCGGTGACGGGGGAGCCGGTGCGGGTCGCGGCGGCGCCGAGGCGCGCGAGGTCGTCGAAGGCGGAGCGCAGCGCGCCGGCGTACGGGCGGACGGCGGGGACCTCGGCGGCGGTCTCGTCGAGCCGCCGGGTCATTCCGGCGGCGACGCGTTCGAGCGCGGGACCGTCGAGGGTGTGGACGGGCAGCGCGTCGGCGAGGGAGGCGTGCACCTCGGCGGTGGCGCGGCCGAGCGCGGCGGCCTCGGCGCGGAAGTCGCCGTCGTCGGCGACGGAGGCGAGCGCGAGGGCCCAGCCGTCGGCGGAGCCGGGCAGATAGCGCTGGAGCACGCCCAGGGTGGCGGGTTCGGCGTCCGCGGCGGCGGGCAGCGACTCGAACCAGGCGACGGGTTCGGCCACCCGGCGCGAACCGGTCCGGGCGAGGGCGAGGGAGAGTTCCAGGTCGGGGTTGGTGCCGGGGGAGACGCGGCGGAAGAGCTTGAGGATGAAGGTGTCGCCGTAGACGAGCGAGGTGTTGGACTGCTCGGCGGTGGAGACCCGCGGGGGGAGTCCGGGCGGGAAGACGGCGTCCGGCTCGGTGGTGAAGCGCAGCGGTCCGGTGCGGCCGGGGAGGGTGAGGCGTTCCAGCAGCAGGGCGGCGAGCCGCGGGTCGTGCGGGGCGTCGTAGAGGGTGAGCCCGTCGTAGGGGCCACCGACGGCGGGGCCGAGCGCGCTGCGGATGAGGGCGGAGGGCAGCAGGGGGTGGGCGCCGAGCAGCAGTTGGTAGCAGTCGGCGGGGCGGCCCGGCTGTTCGACGTCGACCAGCAGGTGCAGCAGCCCGACCGGTCCGAGCCGTCCTCCCGGCGGCACCAGCTCGGTGGCGGCGGCCAGCCGGAAGCCGCTGATGGGCAGCCCCTTCCCGGCGAACCACCGCTGCCGCGGCAGCCACGACCGCAGCAGCGGCTCCAGCGAGCGGACGAGCCCGGCCCCCGCCGTCCCGCCCGGCGCGGCGGGGATGCCCGCACCCGGCGTGGCGGTGGCCGTGTCACCCGGCGCGAGCGAGGTCGCGGTCGCCGGTGTGGCGGGGCCCCGGGTGCCCGGCGCCGTACCGGTGTCCGTCCCCGGCGCGGCGGCCTGCCCTTCGGGCGCGGCGGAACCCGGCGCGACCGGTGCGACCGGCCCGGCCGGTGGGACGTGCGCGGTCGGTGCCGCGCCCGCCGGTGCGGGCGAAGGGGGCTCCTCCGTGGGCGGGGTGGAGGGAATGCGGGTCCAGGAGCTGTCCGACATGACGTCCTTTCCCCGGGGAGTCGCGCACCCGGCCGCTTCGACGAGCGGCAGGGGCGCCAGCCTCCCGGATGACGGGTTCGGGCTGTCCGGCGACACGGGGAGCCTGCCCCGGGCGGGTGACAGGAAACCGCCGTACGGCCCGCCCGCGTAACAGTCCGGCGCCGCGGTGCGTGGGGCGGCCCGGCGAACGGGGGTGTGCGGACAAGCCGCTGACGCCGGGTGTGCGGCGCGATATCTGGATCCTGCCAAAGGTGCGTCAGGCCCGCTACCCGGGCGCCTCCGCAAGGGGGCCGGGGTCTCGGGGGTGGGGGTCTCGGATGCGAGGGGTCTCGGGTGCGGGGGGCCGGACCGTTCCGGCCCCCCGCCGTCATGACGCGTTGGGCCGCAGCCGGAACCAGTAGAAGCCGTGGCCTGCGAGGGTGAGCAGGTACGGCAGCTGGCCGATCGCCGGGAAGCGGACCCCGCCGATCAGTTCGACCGGGTGGGAGCCGGCGAAGCTGCGCAGGTCCAGCTCGGTGGGCTGGGCGAAGCGGGAGAAGTTGTTGACGCACAGCACCAGGTCGTCGCCGTCCTCCCGGAGGAAGGCGAGCACGGCCGGGTTGCTGGAGGTCAGCTCGGTGTAGGAGCCGAGTCCGAACGCGCGGTTCTGTTTGCGGATCTCGATCATCCGCCGGGTCCAGTGCAGCAGCGAACTGGGCGAGCTCATCTGCGCCTCGACGTTGGTGACCTGGTAGCCGTAGACCGGGTCCATGATCGTCGGCAGGTAGAGCCGGCCGGGGTCGCTGGAGGAGAAGCCCGCGTTGCGGTCCGGTGTCCACTGCATGGGGGTGCGCACGGCGTCGCGGTCGCCGAGCCAGATGTTGTCGCCCATGCCGATCTCGTCGCCGTAGTACAGGATCGGCGACCCGGGCAGCGACAGCAGCAGAGCGGTGAACAGCTCGATCTGGTTGCGGTCGTTGTCGAGCAGCGGGGCGAGCCGGCGGCGGATGCCGATGTTGGCCCGCATACGCGGATCCTTGGCGTACTCCGCGTACATGTAGTCGCGTTCCTCGTCGGTGACCATTTCGAGGGTCAGCTCGTCGTGGTTGCGCAGGAAGATGCCCCACTGGCAGGTGTCGGGGATGGCCGGGGTCTTGGCCAGGATTTCCGACACCGGGTAGCGGGACTCGCGGCGCACCGCCATGAAGATCCGCGGCATGACGGGGAAGTGGAAGGCCATGTGGCACTCGTCGCCGCCCTTGCGGAGGTCGCCGAAGTAGTCCACGACGTCCTCGGGCCACTGGTTGGCCTCGGCGAGCAGCACCGTGTCGGGGTACTGCGCGTCGATCTCGGCGCGCACCTTCTTGAGGAAGTCGTGGGTGCGCGGCAGGTTCTCGCAGTTGGTGCCCTCCTCCTGGTAGAGGTAGGGGACCGCGTCGAGCCGGAAGCCGTCGATGCCGAGGTCGAGCCAGAAGCGCAGGGCGCCCAGGATCTCCTCCTGCACCGCCGGGTTCTCGTAGTTGAGGTCCGGCTGGTGGGAGAAGAAGCGGTGCCAGTAGTACTGCTTGCGGACCGGGTCGAAGGTCCAGTTGGACGCCTCGGTGTCGACGAAGATCACCCGGGCGTCGGGGAACTGCTTGTCGTCGTCGGCCCAGGTGTAGAAGTCGCCGTACGGGCCGTCGGGGTCGTTGCGGGACGCCTGGAACCACGGGTGCTGGTCGCTGGTGTGGTTCATGACGAAGTCGATGATCACGCGCATGCCGCGCTGGTGCGCGGCGTCCACGAATTCCACGAAGTCGGCCAGGTCGCCGAACTCCGGCAGGACCGCGGTGTAGTCGGCGACGTCGTAGCCGCCGTCGCGCAGCGGGGAGGCGAAGAACGGCGGCAGCCACAGGCAGTCGACGCCCAGCCATTGCAGGTAGTCGAGTTTGGCGGTGAGCCCTTTCAGGTCACCGACGCCGTCGCCGTTGCTGTCCTGGAAGGAGCGGACGAGGACTTCGTAGAACACCGCCCGTTTGAACCAGTCGGGATCACGGTCCTTGGCCGGTGTGTCCTCGAACTTGTCAGGGACGGGTTCGTTGACGATCAACTGAGTGACCCTCCGATCGATGGAGTAGGTCGCAGCGACAGGACGTGCGCGGGCGCGCGGCCCGGCTCAAGGCGCACATAGTTGTCTCTGCCCCAGTGGTAGGTCTCGCCGGTGAGCGCGTCGCGCACCGGCACGGAGTCGTGCCAGGACAGGCCGAGCTCCGGCATGTTCAACGACACGGTCGCCTCCTGGGTGTGGAACGCGTCCAGGTTGACGACCACCAGTACGACGTCGTCGCCGCGGCGCTTGGAGTAGGCGAGCATCGCGTCGTTGTCCACCGGGTGGAAGGTGACGTCCCGCAGCTGCTGGAGCGCCGGATGACGGCGGCGCAACCGGTTGAGCGTGGTGATCAGCGGGGCCAGCGAGCGCCCCTCGGCCTCGGCCGCCGCCCAGTCGCGCGGCCGCAGTTCGTACTTCTCCGAATGCAGGTACTCCTCACTTCCGGGCGCGGCGGAGGCCGCCTCGCACAGCTCGAAGCCCGCGTAGACGCCCCAGCTGGGGGAGAGGGTCGCCGCGAGCACCGCCCTGACCTCGAAGGCCGGACGGCCGCCGGTCTGGAGGTAGGCGTGCAGGATGTCGGGGGTGTTGACGAAGAAGTTCGGCCGCATCCAGGCGGCCTTCTCACCGCTCAGCTCGCGGACGTAGGCCTCCAGCTCGTCCTTGGCGGTGCGCCAGGTGAAGTACGTGTAGGACTGCTGGAAGCCGATCTGGCCGAGCGCGCTCATCATCGCCGGGCGGGTGAAGGCCTCGGCCAGGAAGATCACGTCCGGGTCGGTGCGGTTGACGTCGGCGATGACCTTCTCCCAGAAGACCACCGGCTTGGTGTGCGGGTTGTCCACCCGGAAGATCCGCACCCCGTGCGCCATCCAGTGCCGCAGCACCCGCAGCGTCTCGCGCACGATGCCGGGGAAGTCGGTGTCGAAGGCGACGGGGTAGATGTCCTGGTACTTCTTCGGCGGGTTCTCCGCGTACGCGATCGAGCCGTCGGCGCGGTGCGCGAACCACTCGGGGTGCTTCTCCACCCACGGGTGGTCCGGCGAGCACTGGAGGGCGAAGTCGAGGGCGACCTCCATCCGCAGCTCGCGGGCGCGGGCCACGAAGTGGTCGAAGTCCTCCAGGGTGCCCAGCTCCGGGTGGATCGCGTCGTGGCCGCCCTCGGGCGAGCCGATCGCCCACGGCGAGCCGACGTCGTGCGGGGCGGCCGTCAGGGCGTTGTCGCGGCCCTTGCGGAAGGCGGTGCCGATCGGGTGGATCGGCGGCAGGTAGACGACGTCGAAGCCCATCGCGGCGATCGCCGGCAGCCGGTCGGCGGCGGTGCGGAAGGTGCCGTGCCGCACCGGCACCCCGTCCTCGACGACCGCGCCCTCCGAGCGCGGGAAGAACTCGTACCAGGAGCCGAACAGCGCCCGCTGCCGTTCCACGTGCAGCGGCTGCGGCCGGGTCGCGGTCACCAGCTCGCGCAGCGGGTACCGGTCCAGGACGGTGACGGCGTCGGGGGCCAGCGCGGCGGCGTGCCGGGCCGCGACCGGGCGCTTGGTGTCGCGCAGCCCGTCGACGGCCGCGAGGACGGCCTGCCGCCCGTCGTTCTTCGGCACCCCGGCCGCCGCCCGCTCGTACAGCAGCGCGCCCTCGGTCAGCACGAGTTCGGTGTCGATGCCCGCCGGGATCTTGATCCCGGCGGTGTGCCGCCAGGTCGCCACCGGGTCCGACCAGGCCTCCACGCTGTACGACCAGCGGCCCTCGGCGGAGGGCGTGACATGTGCCCCCCAGCGGTCGCTGCCCGGCTCCAGCTCGCGCATCGGGGTGTACGGCCCCGAGCGGCCCGCCGGGTCGCGCAGCACGACATTGGCGGCGACGGCGTCGTGCCCCTCGCGGAACACCGTCGCCGTCACCTCGAAGGTCTCGCCGACGACGGCCTTGGCCGGCCGACGGCCGCAGTCCACCAGCGGCCGGACATCGAGTACGGGAATGCGACCGATCATTTCCTCACCTGACAGCGCTGGGACGGCATGGACAACGGCACGAGCACACGGCGGTCCGCCGGCATCCGCCGGGACCGGGACGACGTCTACGACTTCCGCTCTTTTTAACTGTTCTTGGCGTTGTAGGCCTGCCTGCGGGGCCGCGGCCACCGGTGATCACCCGGGTGGCGGTCGCAGGGCCGTTCGGGTGGCCTCGCCGGGCGACGGATGCTCCGTTCGGGTGCTGCGCACCGGGGAGCCTGCCCATGTCCACGCGCGTGACGCGTGCCGTGACGGCGTTTCGGGAGCACGGCCGGAGTGCTGCGGTCCACGCCCCCCGGGCCCCCGGCGTGCGCGGGCTTCGGCCACGCCCGGGGAGTCCCGCCCGGTCCGGTTTCGTACCCTGACGCGCGCCCCTGAATGCGCCCCCGCGTACGCCCCCATGGAGCCCAGAGCCGCAATCGAGCCACCTGTGAGCCGTGTGATCCAAGCCCCCAGCATGGCACCGCCCGGCGTCCCACGGGCCGGTTCCGACCAGCGCCGACCCCGGCTGACGTGCTGTCGGCACCGGGACGACATTTCCCGGACGCCTCTGGTACAGAAGGCTGAACACGCCCGCGCCCGCGCCCCCGTGGCGCTCACTCCGATGCGCCGCCGTTCGAGCGTTTGAACCACCGGAATGGGGACAGGACCCGCGGCCCCCGTGCCCACCGGGCTACGGTCGAAGGGTGAAGGCTATCCGTCGATTCACCGTGCGCACCGTCCTGCCGGAACCTCTGCGCCCGCTGGGGGATCTGGCCCAGAATCTCCGCTGGTCATGGCACCAGGAGACCCGGGAGCTGTTCCAGTCCGTCGATCCCGACGGCTGGCGCGCCGCCCAGGGCGACCCGGTCCGGCTGCTCGGCACCGTCGGCAAGGACCGGCTCGCGGCCCTCGCCGACGACCGGCGCTTCCTGCGCCGGCTGAACGCCGCCGCCGAAGACCTCGCCGACTACCTCAGCAGCCCCCGGTGGTACCAGGAGCAGACCGACCTGCCCGCGGCCATCGCCTACTTCTCGCCCGAGTTCGGCATCACCTCCGCCCTGCCGCAGTACTCCGGCGGCCTGGGCATCCTGGCCGGCGACCACCTCAAGGCCGCGAGCGACCTGGGCGTCCCGCTCATCGGCGTCGGCCTGCTCTACCGGCACGGCTACTTCCGCCAGACCCTCTCCCGCGAGGGCTGGCAGCAGGAGCACTACCCGGTCCTCGACCCCAACTCGCTGCCGGTCGCGCCGCTGCGCGAGGCCGACGGCACCCCCGCCCGGATAAGCCTGGTGCTGCCCGGCGGCCGCGCGCTGCACGCCCGGATCTGGAAGGCCCAGGTCGGCCGCGTGCCGCTGCTGCTGCTCGACTCCGACGTCGAGGGCAACGGCCCCACCGAGCGCGACGTCACCGACCGGCTCTACGGCGGCGGCAGCGAGCACCGGCTGCTCCAGGAGATGCTGCTCGGCATCGGCGGGGTGCGGGCGCTGCGCGCGTACTGCCGGATCACCGGCCACGCCGCCCCCGAGGTCTTCCACACCAACGAGGGCCACGCCGGATTCCTCGGCCTGGAACGCGTCCGCGAGCTGTCACTGGACGGCCTGGACTTCGACGCCGCCCTGGAGGCGGTGCGGGCCGGCACCGTCTTCACCACCCACACCCCCGTCCCCGCGGGCATCGACCGCTTCGACCGCGAGCTGGTCGCCCGCCACCTCGGCGACGGCGCCGAGCTGCCCGGCGTGGACACCGGCCGCATCCTCGAACTGGGCATGGAGACCCACCGCGGCGGCGACCCCAACCTCTTCAACATGGCCGTCATGGGCCTGCGGCTGGCCCAGCGCGCCAACGGCGTGTCCACCCTGCACGGCGCCGTCAGCCGGGAGATGTTCGCTGGGCTGTGGCCCGGCTTCGACCCCGAGGACGTGCCGATCACGTCCATCACCAACGGCGTGCACGCCCCCACCTGGGTCGCCCCCGAGGTGCTGCGGCTGGGCGCCCGGCAGCTCGGCGCGCAGCGCGCCGAGGACGCCCTCATGACCGGCGGCACCGACTGCTGGGAGGCCCTCGGCGCCATCCCCGACGCCGCCCTGTGGGAGCTGCGCCGCGAGCTGCGCGAGCAGCTCGTCGCCGACGTGCGGCGCCGGCTGCGCGCCTCGTGGCGGCAGCGCGGCGCGGGCGAGGCCGAGCTGGGCTGGACCGACCAGGTCCTCGACCCGGACGTGCTCACCATCGGCTTCGCGCGGCGCGTCCCGTCGTACAAGCGGCTCACGCTCATGCTGCGCGACCAGGACCGGCTCACGGAGCTGCTGCTGCACCCCGAGCGGCCGATCCAGATCGTCGTCGCCGGCAAGGCCCACCCCGCCGACGACGGCGGCAAGCGGCTGGTGCAGGAGCTGGTCCGCTTCACCGACGACCCGCGGGTGCGGCACCGCATCGTCTTCCTGCCCGACTACGACATGCGCATGGCCCGGCTGCTCTACCCCGGCTGCGACGTGTGGCTCAACAACCCGCTGCGTCCGCTGGAGGCGTGCGGCACCTCCGGCATGAAGGCCGCCCTCAACGGCTGCCTCAACCTGTCGGTGCTCGACGGCTGGTGGGACGAGTGGTACGACGGCCAGAACGGCTGGGCGATCCCCACCGCCGACGGCGTCACCGACGAGGACCGGCGCGACCAGCTGGAGGCCGCTGCCCTCTACGACCTGCTGGAGCGGCAGGTCGCCCCGCGGTTCTACGACCAGGGCGGCCGCGGGCTGCCGCAGCGCTGGATCGAGATGGTCCGGCACACCCTCACCACGCTCGGCCCCAAGGTGCTCGCCGGGCGCATGGTCCGCGACTACGTCACCCGGCTCTACGCACCCGCCGCGCGCTCGCACCGGGCCATACGGGGTCCCGCCGCGGCGGAGCTGGCCGAGTGGAAGCAGCGGCTGCGCCGCCAGTGGCCGCAGGTGTCGGTGGACCACGTGGAGACCGACTCCGTCGAGGGCACCCCCGAGCTGGGATCCACCCTCACGCTGCGCACCCAGGTCACGCTGGGCGGGCTGGACCCGTCCGACGTGGACGTCCAGCTGCTGTCCGGCCGGGTGGACGCCGCCGACCGGATGGCCGACCCCGCGGTCCAGTCCCTCAAGCCCGCCGGGCGGTCCGACATGGCGGGCCGGTACTCCTACGAGGGCCCGCTGACCCTCGACCGCACCGGTTCGTTCGGCTACACCGTGCGGGTCCTGCCCTCCCACCCGCTGCTGGCCACCCCCGCCGAACTCGGCCTGGTGGCCTTCCCCCCGGACTCGGCGGGCATGACCGCCGGGATCCTGCGCTAGGCCACGCCCGAGGCCGCCGAACTCACCGCCGCCGCCAACTCGCGTACTCCCGTCACCCTCGGGTGACGGGACCGCGGGTCGCTGACGATCTGCCTGATCGCAGGCCGATCGCGGACTTCGCCGGGGGAGACGCGTACGGCGGACAGCAGCTCGGCCGGCCCGGAAAGCAGCGCATCCACGGGCGGTCATGTGCGGTCTACCGTTGTCGTTCGTGACAACTCTGATCATCGGCGGCAGCGGCTTCCTGGGGACCGAGCTGGTCCGGCAGTCGCGAGCCGCCGGCCACCCGACGGCCGCGACGTACGCGACCGGGGCGCCCACCTCCCAGGCGGCGTGGCACAGCCTTGATCTGCGGGACACGGGCCGCCTCGGCGCCGTCATGGCGGAGGTGGGACCGCGCCTCGTCATCAACGCGGCGAGCGGGGGGGCGGACTGGGAGGTCACGGCGACGGGTCCCGTCCACCTCGCGATGCTGGCCGCGAAGCGCGGTGCGCGCATGGTTCAGGTGTCCAGTGACGCCGTGTTCTCCGGCGCCGCGGTCCACTACGACGAGTCCGCCCTGCCTGATCCCACCACCCCGTACGGGGCGGCCAAAGCAGCGGCGGAGACCGGGGTCCTCGCGGTGAATCCGGCGGCCGTGGTCGCCCGCACCTCGCTGATCATCGGCCACGGCCGCTCCAAGCACGAACGCCTCGTGCGCGACCTCGCCGCCGGTACCCGCGAGGGTGCCCTCTTCACCGACGACGTCCGCTGCCCGGTCCACGTGACGGACCTGGCCGCCGCGCTCCTGGAGCTGGGGGCGAGCGGCGCCGCAGGCGTGCGCCATCTCGCGGGGCCCGATGCGCTGAGCCGCCATGAACTCGGCGTCCTCATCGCCGGGCGGGACGGTCTCGACGCCTCCCGCCTGCCGAGAGCCCTCAAGGCGGAGAGCACCGTTCCCGGAGCCCTCGACGTGCGTCTCGACTGCCGAACGTCCCAGCTCTCCCTGCACACGAGGCTGCGCGGCGCGCGGGAGTTCCTGCGCCCGGGGACCGACCGGCCCGCGCGCTGACAAGCGGCCCGCGGCCGGGGCCCCAGGGGCGCGGGAGTCCGCGCCCCTGGGGATGCCCCGCAGGGGCGGAGCCGGGCTTATGCCTGGAGGGTCTTGATGTTCTCGGCCTGCGGGCCCTTCTGGCCCTGCGTGACGTCGAAGGACACCTTCTGGCCCTCGATCAGCTCACGGAAGCCGGTCGACTGGATGTTCGAGTAGTGGGCGAAGACGTCGGAGCCGCCGCCGTCCTGCTCGATGAAGCCGAAGCCCTTTTCCGAGTTGAACCACTTCACGGTTCCGGTTGCCATATTGCATCTCCTACATGTGGGGCACTTTCAGCTCCGCACTGTACGGACCGGGGCGCCCGGAGCCGATCACCCCACACCGGAGAAAAGCGGCAAAAACTCGAACGCACCCGGGCCGGCCAGTGCTGACCGGCCCGGGTGCGTACCGCCGAACGGATGGTGCGACCGCGTCAGCTCACGTTGACGGCGGTGTCGTCGAGCAGGAAGGAGGTCGCCAGGCTGGAGTCCTCGGTGCCGGTGAACTTCAGGGCGACGGTGGAACCGATGTACGGCGTGAGGCTGACCGTCCGCTGGACGTAGCCGGTGCCCTGGTTGACGTTGCTGTAGCTGGCCACGGTGGTGCTGCCGGCGGCGACGGTGAACTTGTCGTACGCCGTGCCCGTGCCCTCGTCGGAGGAGATGTACAGGTAGAACGTCAGGCTGGCGCTGGTGCAGCTCGCCGGGATGGTCACCGACTGGGAGAGCGTGTCGGTGTGCGTGGTCCCGTAGCCGTCGAACCAGGCCTTGTACGAGCCGGAGTGCGCCGGGGCGCCGGTGCTGCTGTCCACGACGCCGGAGGACGACGTCCAGCCGGTGCTGCCGCTCTCGAAGCCGGGGTTGGCCAGCAGCTGGCCCGCGGTGCAGCCGCCGCTGGTGCTGGTGACCGCCCAGCTGAAGGAGGCGGTGCCGGTGGCGTTCGCGGAGTCCTTGACCGTCACCGTCACGCTGGAGGTGCTCGCGCTGCTGCCGGTGGTGCCGGAGATCAGGCCGGTGGAGGCGTTGATGCTCAGGCCCGCGGGCAGGCCGGTGGCGCTGTAGGTCAGGGCGCCCGAGGTCGTCGAGCTGGCCTGGATCTGCAGGCTCACCGCGGTGCTCACCTTGGTGGACTGGTTACCGGGGTTGGTGACCGTCACACCGGTCGGGTTGGACACCCGGCTGCCGACGCCGATCGCCGCCCAGGTGTTGGCCACCGTGTTGTACGTGGCGCTGCCCTGGCCCCACAGGTCGGCCGCGGCCTGGAGCGACTGGGTGCGCGCCGCGGCGTAGTTGGTGGTGGAGGTGAAGCGCTCGGTCAGCGACTTGTACCAGAGCTTGAGCGCGTTGTCCCGGCCGATGCCCGGCACCGACAGGCCGTCGTAGGTCGGGCTGTTGTAGCTGACCCCGCCGATCACCTTGGCGCCGCTGCCCTCGGACAGCAGGTAGAAGAAGTGGTTGGCCGGGCCCGAGGAGTAGTGGACGTCCAGGCCGCCGAGGCTGGAGGACCAGTAGTCCTTCGAGCCGCCGTCCTTGCTGGGCTTGTCCATGTAGCGCAGCGGGCTGCCGTCACCGTTGATGTCGATCTTCTCGCCGATGAGGTAGTCGCCCGGGTCGCTGGAGTTGTTCGCGTAGAACTCCACGCCGGTGCCGAAGATGTCGGACGTCGCCTCGTTCAGGCCGCCGGACTCACCGGAGTAGTTCAGGCCCGCGCTGTTGGAGGTGACGCCGTGGCTCATCTCGTGGCCCGCGACGTCCAGCGCGGTCAGCGGGTGCGCGTTGCCGCTGCCGTCGCCGTAGGTCATGCAGAAGCAGGAGTCGTCCCAGAAGGCGTTGACGTACGAGTTGCCGTAGTGCGTACGGGAGTAGGCTGCCTTGCCGTCGTCGGCGATGCCGTTGCGCCCGAAGGTGTTCTTGTAGAAGTCCCAGGTCTCCTGGGCGCCGTAGGCCGCGTCGACACCCGCGGTCTGGGCGGTGCTGCCGTTGCCGTCGCCCCAGGTGTCGTCGGCGTCGGTGAACAGCGTGCCGGTGCCGGACGTGGCGTGGCTGAGGTTGTACGTCTTGTGGCCGCCGCGGGTGTTGTCGGTCAGCTGGTAGGTGCTGCCGGACAGCGTCGTGGTGATGTTCACCTGGCCGCTGTACTCGCTGTTGCCGACGCCGGTCTCGATGCCCTGGTACTGGAAGAGCTGCTTGCCGGAGGTGGCGTCCGTGATCACGTGCAGCTCGCTGGGCGTCCCGTCGTCCTGGAAGCCGCCGAGCACGGTCTCCCACGCGAGCACCGGGGTGCCGGAGGCGGCCCACACGACCTTGCGGGCCGAGTCGACCACGGCGGAGTCGTTGTGGAGGGCCTTCATGCGCGAGAGGTTGTCGGCCTTCACCTCGGCGGCGCTGATCCCCGCGGTGGTGGAGGGCACCGCGACGCTCGCGCCGGTGGCCTTGTCGACGCCGGTGGTCGCGCCCAGCGCGCTGGTGTGCACCACCAGGTCGCCGCCGAGCACGGGCAGGCCCTGGTAGGTGCGCTCGTAGCGGGTGTGGGTGCTGCCGTCGGCGTCCTGGGCCACGGACTTGACGACCAGTTTCTCCTGCGCGCCCAGGTGCAGGGACGACGCGGTCGCGGTCGCGCCGGCCTGGGCGTGGGAGACCAGGGCGGCCTGCTGGGCGGGGCTCAGCGCGGCGGGCAGCGCGCCCGCCCTGGGCTGGGCGTGGGTGCCGGCGGCCGGCACGGACTGCGCGGCGGGGTCTGCCGCCGCCGTCCCGGCCGGGAGGGTCACGGCGAGCATGGCCGCACCGGCGACCAGCGCGCCGACGGCTGCTGCCGTCCGGCGCGTACGGGGGGATCGTGCCACTCGTCACTCCTTCTGCGGCGGCCGCGGGTGACGGCCGGTGACAGGCCGGGCGGGAGGGGTTGGTGATCCGCCCGGATAGAGCTGTGGAAGTGCTGCGGAACGGGGCACAGAGTGGCACTCTTTACCTGTTCATGTCAGTCCCATGGGACCAACTTGGCTGAAAAACGTCCGGTGAACGGAGTCCCGCATCCGCATAACGGACGCGTGTTGCCACGGTGTTGCGCGCCGGAGAACTCGACCGCCGCTCCGGCGTGCCGCAACAGTGACCTATCGGGGCCTCCCGGGGCGAACCGGGCACACCCGCGGGGGGCCTACGAGGAGCGGCTCACGGCCGTCTGCCGCCCGACCCGGGAGAGCTTCTCCGGATTGCGCACGCTGTAGAGGCCGGAAATCAGGCCGCTGTCGATGCGCACCGCCATCACCGCGTCGAGCGTCCCGCCGAACCGCACCAGCAGCGCGGGGCCGCCGTTGACCTCGACCGGTTCAAAGCTGCGCGCGCCCCGCCGCCGGTACCAGCCGTTGGCCAGCAGCCGGGCCACCTTGGGGGCGCCCACCACCGGGCGGACCAGCGCGTGCACCACCCCGCCGCCGTCGCTCAGCGCCACCACCCCGGGCGCGAGCAGATCCAGCAGCCGTTGCAGGTCGCCGTTCTCCACCGCCTCCTGGAAGGCGTCCAGCACCGCCCGCGTCTCGGCTGCCGAGACACTGCCGCGCGGGCGGCGCGCGGCCACGTGCCCGCGGGCCCGGTGCGCGATCTGCCGTACGGTCGCCGGGGTCTTCTCGACGGCCTCGGCGATCTCGTCGTAGTCCAGGTCGAAGACCTCGCGCAGCACGAAGACCGCCCGCTCGGTCGGGTTCAGCGTCTCCAGCACCAGCAGCATCGCCATCGACACGTTCTCGGCCAGCTCGACGTCCTGCGCCGCGTCCGGCGCGGTGAGCAGCGGCTCGGGCAGCCACGGGCCGACGTAGGACTCCTTGCGGCGGCCCAGCGCGCGCAGCCGGTCCAGCGCCTGCCGGGTGGTGATCCGCACCAGGTACGCGCGCACCTCCCGTACGGTCGACGGATCGACGCCGACCCAGCGCAGCCACGTCTCCTGCAGCACGTCCTCGGCGTCGGCGGCCGAACCGAGCATCTCGTAGGCGACCGTGAAGAGCAGATTGCGGTGGGCCACGAAGGCCTCGGTCGCCGCGTCGACGTCCCGGTGGACGACCTTCCCGGCGCCGTCCTTACGGCTCTTCCCGGCCGCCTCCGCCACCCCGTCGCTCGCCTCGCCCACCGCCGGCTCCTCCCCGTGTGCCGCGCGGCTGTCACCGCGCCCGATCTCGCGCCCGTCCTCGCGCACAAGACGACCGCCGCGGCCGGTTTGTGACAGCCGCGGGCGGTGTCGCTCGTCACAGGCGCAGCCTGTCACAGCCCTGCGACCAGCGGCGTCCTGTGAGCGTCGAGGCGCCGGACGGACAGGTCCGGGCGGCGCCCCGGCCCGTCGGAGTGTCCGACGAGTGCCCGATGTGCAAAGGAGACGGTCGTGGCAGTGCACGACGCAACCCCCGGGGCCGGGCCGGTCCCGAAAACGGCCGGGAACGCGGACGCCGACCCGCGCCGCTGGCTGGTTCTCGGCGTCATCGCCGTCGCGCAGTTCATGGTCGTCCTCGACCTGACGGTGATGAACCTCGCGCTGCCCTCCGCGCAGCGCGCCCTCGGTTTCGGCACCGCCGACCGGCAGTGGGTCGTGACGGCCTACGCGCTGTCGTTCGGCAGCCTGCTGCTGTTCTGCGGGCGGCTCGCCGACCTCCTCGGCCGCAAGACCACCTTCCTGACCGGCCTGATCGGCTTCGCCGCCGCCTCCGCGGTCGGCGGCGCCGCGGTCGGCTTCCCGATGCTGGTGGCCGCCCGCGCCTGCCAGGGCGTCTTCGGCGCGCTGCTCGCGCCGTCCGCGCTGTCGCTGCTGACCACCACCTTCAAGGACCCGCGCGAACGGGCCAGGGCCTTCGGTGTCTTCGGCGCGGTCGCGGCGGCCGGCAGCGGCCTGGGCCTGCTGCTGGGCGGCGCGCTCACCACGTACCTGTCCTGGCGCTGGTGCATGTACGTCAACGTGATCTTCGCCGTCGCCGCCGCCTTCGGCGCCGTCACGCTCGTGGGCAAGCAGCCGCGCACGCCCGGCGGACGGCTCGACGTGCCCGGTGTGGCCACCGTCTCCGCCGGGATGTTCTGCCTGGTCTACGGCTTCGCGCACGCCGGGTCGCACAGCTGGGGCAGCGTCACGACGGTGTCCTTCCTGGCGTCCGGGGCCGCGCTGCTGGCCGTCTTCGGCTTCCTCCAGGCGCGCACCGCCCACCCCCTGCTGCCGCCGCGCGTCGTCCTCGACCGCAACCGCGGCGGCGCCTACCTCACCGTCCTGGTGCTGGGCGCCGCGACCTTCGGCGTCTTCCTCTTCCTCATCTACTACATGCAGGTGATGCTGGGCTGGAAGGCGATCCGCTCCGGTGTCGCGATGCTGCCGATGGTGCTGGTCAGCGGCGTCTTCGCGGTCCTCGGCAACACCCGGCTGCTGCCGCGCGTCGGCCCGCGCCCGATGGTCTTCACCGGCATGCTGCTCGACGCGGCCGCGATGGCCTGGCTGACCCGGATCGGCGAGCACTCCGGCTACTGGTCCGCGCTGTTCGGCCCGCTGCTGGTCATCGGCGCGGGCAGCGGCCTGATCTTCGGCATGGTCGCCGCCACCGGCACCTTCGGCGTCGGCCCGCAGGACGCCGGGGTGGCGTCGGCGAGCATCAACACCGGCCAGCAGCTCGGCGGTTCGATCGGCACCGCGCTGCTCAACACCGTCGCGGCCGGGGCGGCCACGCGCTACGTCGCCGCCCACGCGCACGGGAAACCCAGCGCGCACGTGCTCCAGCTCGCGGCGATCCACGGCTACACCACCGTCTTCTGGTGGTGCGCCGCGATGTTCGCCGTCGGCGCCCTCGTCGGCGCGGTGGTGCTGCGCGGCGGACCGCTGTCCCGCCCCGCGGACGGGGCCGGCCCGCACACCCCGGCCCCGGCCACCGGGTGACGCGCGGGCCCCGGGCTCAGGCCAGGCCGTCGCGCCAGGCGGCGTCCAGGTGGGCGTAGTGCCCGTCGGCGGCGATCAGTTGCGCCGGCGGGCCGTCCTCGACGATCCGCCCGTCGCTCATCACCAGCACCCGGTCGGCGATCTCGACCGTCGACAGCCGGTGCGCGACGACCACCGCCGTGCGGCCGGCCAGCACCGTGCGCATCGCGTGCTGGACGGCCCGCTCGCCGGGGATGTCCAGCGACGAGGTCGCCTCGTCCAGGATCAGCACCCCGGGGTCGGCCAGCAGGGCCCGTGCGAAGGCCACGAGCTGGCGCTGGCCCGCGGAGATCCGGCCGCCGCGCTTGCGGACGTCGGTGTCGTAGCCGTCCGGGAGGGCCGCGATGAAGTCGTGCGCCCCGATCGCGCGGGCCGCCGCCTCGACCTCCTCGCGGGTCGCGTCGGGCCGCCCGATGGAGATGTTCTCGGCGACGGTGCCGGAGAACAGGAACGCCTCCTGCGTCACCATCACCACCGCCCGCCGAAGGTCGCCGAGCGAGAGATCGGTGAGGCCCGTGCCGTCGACGAGCACCCGCCCGCCCGTCGGGTCGTAGAACCGGGCCAGCAGCTTGGCCAGCGTCGACTTGCCCGCGCCTGTCGCGCCGACGACCGCGACCAGCTGGCCGGCCGGCAGCCGCAGGCTGAACTCCGGCAGCACCTCGCCGCCCGTGCGGTAGCCGAACCGCACCCGGTCGAAGACCACCTCGCGCCCCGGGCGGCCGTCCGCGGCCGGCGGCAGCGCCGCGGGCCGCTCCGGCTCGGGCACGGTCGGCGCCTGCGCCAGCAGCCCGGCGATCTTCTCCAGCGACGCGGCCGCCGACTGGTAGGAGTTGAGGAACATCCCCAGCCGGTCGATCGGGTCGTACAGCCGCCGCAGGTAGAGCGCGAAGGCCGCGAGCACACCGAGCGCCATCCCGCCGCCCGCGACCCGGTAGGCGCCCCACACCACGATGCCCGCGATGGTGACGTTGGCGATCAGCCGGGAGCCGACGACGTAGCGGGCCATCTCCAGGATCGCGTCGCCGTTGGCGCGGTAGTGCCGGTGGTTCAGCTCGTCGAACGCCGTGTCGTTGGGCACCTCGCGGCGGAAGGACTTCACCGGGCGAATGCCATTCATCGTCTCGGTGAACTTCACGATGACCGCCGCGACGGCCGTCGAGCGCCTGCGGTACGCGACCATCGACCGGCGCTGGAAGATCCGCACCGCGACGTACAGCGGCAGGTACGACACCAGGGTGACCAGGCCGAGCCGCCAGTCCAGCACGAGCAGCAGCACCGAGATGTACACACAGCTCAGCACTACCCCGATGAGTTCCTCCAGACCGTCGGTCAGCAGCTCGCGGATCGACTCGACGTCGGAGGTGGCGCGCGAGATGAGACGGCCCGAGGTGTAGCGCTCGTGGAAGTCCAGGCTCAGCGTCTGGGCGTGCCGGAACATCCGGGCCCGCAGCTCGATCAGTACGTCCTGGCTGATCAGCGCGGCGATCCGGATGAACGCCCGCTGCAGCAGACCGGCCGCGAGGCCGCAGCCCAGATAGGCCGCGGTGACCGCGATCAGCGCGCCGTGCCGCCCCTCGCGCACCTGCGGGATCGCGTGGTCGATCGCGTACGCGACCAGCAGCGGCCCGGCCTGCACCGCGGCCTGCTGCACCAGCAGCAGCACGGTGGTCACCCACAGCCGCCGGTGGTGCGGGCGCAGCAGCGAACGCAGCAGCACCGACTGGGCGTCGGGCGGGGCGGGCAGCACGTCCCGGTCGAAGGCGTCCGGCTCCGGCGGGGCGGTGCCCGTGCCGGTGCTGGTACCGGTGCCGGTGGCGGCTCCGGTCCGCTCCGGGTCGCCGAGCTGCTGCTCGGTGGCGGACGTCATCGGGCGTCGCTCCTCTCCAGGGCGGCGGCCCCGGGCACAGGGTCCTGCGGCGGTGTCCCGGAGCCGAGGCCGGACATCAGATGGCGGTACTCCGCGCTGGTGCGCAGCAGTTCGGTGTGGGTGCCGACCGCGGTGATCCGGCCGCCGGACAGCAGCGCGACCTGGTCGGCGAGCTGGACGGTCGACGGGCGGTGCGCGACGACCAGCGCGGTCGTCTCCCGCAGCACCTCGCGCAGCGCGGCCTCGACCAGCGCCTCGGTGTGCACGTCGAGCGCCGAGAGCGGGTCGTCCAGGATCAGGAACCGCGGCCGCCCCACGACCGCGCGGGCCAGCGCCAGCCGCTGCCGCTGCCCGCCCGACAGGCTCAGCCCCTGCTCGCCGACCTGCGTGTCCAGCCCCTGCGGCAGGGCGTGCACGAAGCCGCACTGCGCGACCTCCAGCGCGCGCAGCACCGCCTCCTCGTCGGCGCCCGCGGGGCCCGCGCCCATCGCCACGTTCTCCCGCACGGTCGCGGAGAAGAGGGTGGGCTCCTCGAAGGCGACCGCGACCAGTTCGCGCAGCCGGGCGGCGGACAGCAGAGCGGTGTCCGTGCCGTCCAGCGTGATCCGCCCGGCGGTCGGCTCGTGCAGCCGCGGTACGAGCGCGGTCAGCGTCGTCTTGCCGCTGCCGGTCGCGCCGACCAGGGCCGTCGTCCGTCCGGCCGGGACGTGCAGATCGACGCCCGTGAGCAGCGGTTCGCTGCCGGCGGGCGCGTCCGGGTAGCGGAAGACGACGCCCTCCAGCCGCAGTCCGTCGCCCTGGTGGGCGGTGGCCGCGGCGGGGCCGCCGTCGTCGGTGGCCTCCGCGCCGGGGGTGTCCATGGGCTCGAAGTAGCGGTCGGCGGCGGTCGCGGCCTCGTTGCTCATCGCCAGCAGGAAGCCGATCGAGTCCACCGGCCAGCGCAGCGCGAGCGCCGTGGACAGGAAGGCGACGAGGGTGCCCGCCGACAGCTTGCCGTCGGAGACCTGGAGCACCCCGATCAGCAGGGCCACCCCGATGGACAGCTCCGGCAGTGTCATGATGAGCGCCCACAGGTCCGACAGCAGGTCGGCCTTGCGCAGTTCGGTGCGGCGCAGCTCGCGGGCCCGGGAGTGGAAGGCCTGCGCCTGGGTGCGGTGCCGGCCGAAGGCCTTGATGATGCGGATGCCGAGCACCGACTCCTCGACGAGCGTCGCCAGGTCGCCCGCCTGGTCCTGGGCGCGCCGGGCGGCGAGCGCGTACCGCCGCTCGAAGCGGGTGGACAGCACCATGAGCGGCACCGCCGGGCCCAGCACCACCAGCGTCAGCAGCGGGGACTGGGTGAGCAGCACCACCACGCCGACCAGCAGTGTGGTGGCGTTGACGAACAGGAAGACCAGCGGGAAGGCCAGGAACATCCGCAGGATCTGCAGATCGGTCGTCGCGCGGGAGAGCAGCTGCCCGGACGCCCAGCGGTCGTGGAAGGCGACCGGCAGCCGTTGCAGCCGCCGGTAGAGATCCGCCCGCATCGCCGCCTCGACGCCCGCGAGCGGCCGCGCCACCAGCCACCGCCGCACCCCGAACAGCCCCGCCTCCGCGACGCCGAGGGCCAGCAGCAGGCCGCCGCCCAGCCACACCCCGGACGGGTCGCGGTCCTTGACCGGCCCGTCCACCAGCCACTTGAGCACCAGCGGGATCAGCAGCGACATGCACGAGGCGACGACGCCGACCACCGCCGACACCGACAGCCGCACCCGTACCGGCCGCACGTACGGCCACAGCCGCAGCAGCGAGCGGACGGAGGACCGCGGACGGACGGCGGGCGCGGAGTCAGGGGCGGTGGCAGACATCACCCCTGACACTACGGTCCCCCCTGCCCCGCATCACAGGGTTTTCCGCCGGACAGGGGGCGGGTGGCGCGCGGCTCAGACGGTGAAGCCGCCGTCCGCGTGGACGATCGCGCCGGTGACGTACGAGGCCGCGTCCGACGCCAGATGGGCCACGACCGCCGCGATCTCCGCCGGTTCGGCGTAGCGGCCGAGCGCGGTCAGGCCGCGCACGGTGTCGGCGAACGGGCCGTCCGCCGGGTTGGCGTCGGTGTCGGTGGGACCGGGGTGCAGCAGGTTGACGGTGATGCCGAGCGGGCCCAGGTCACGGGCCAGGCCCTTGGTCATACCGGCCAGCGCGCTCTTGGTCAGGGCGTAGAGCGTCAGGCCGGGGAAGGGGGTGCGCTCGGCGACGTTGCTGCCGAGCGCGACGATACGGCTGCCGGGGCGCATGTGCCGGACCGCCGCGCGGGCGGCCAGGTAGGGCCCGCGCACGTTGACCGCGACCGCGCGGTCGAAGTCCGCGGCGCCCAGGTCGGTCACCGCGCCGGTGACGTACACCCCGGCGCTGCACACCAGGACGTCCAGCCGTCCCCACTGCTCCGCGACCCGGTCCACCGCGGCCTCCGCCTCGGCGCCGTCCCCGCTGTCCGCGCGCAGCGCCAGGGCCCGCCGCCCGAGGGCGCGTACCTCGGCCGCGACGGCCTCCGCGCTGTCCTTGTCCTTCTCGTAGGTGATCGCGACGTCCGCGCCGCCCTGCGCCAGCCGCCGTGCGACCGCCGCGCCGATACCGCGTGAGCCACCGGTGACCAGGGCGGTCCGGCCGCCGAATTCGTTCGTGTTCATGCTGATCATGCTGGTCGGCGCGGGCGACGGAAGCTGGCGGGAATCGGCCCTGGCGCTGCTGCCCGTCCCCGCGGCCGGTCGGTGGGCGCGGCCGGTCAGTGGGCGCGGCGCAGGCCCCGTACCGCCGGGATGGACAGCAGGGTGACGGCGACGCAGACGGCCACCACACCGCCCGCCTGGAGGACGTGCCGGGCGCCGAGGACGGACGCGGCCGGGCCCGCGAGCGCCTGGCCGACCGGGAGCATCGCCACCGAACCGGCGACCTCGTAGGCGTGGATGCGGTTGAGGATCTCGTTCGGCACCTGCGTCTGCACGCTCGTCGCCCAGTTGACCGCCCAGAAGGCGCCGCCGATCCCGGCGACGAAGACGCCCCCGCACAGCAGCGGCATCGGCAGGTCCAGGCCCACCGAGGTGGGCATCAGGGCGAAGGCGAAGATTCCGAAGGTGCCCGCGCGCAGCGGCCGGTCGGCCCGCAGCCGCATCGCCACGAGCGCCCCGCACGCGGTGCCCGCGCCCAGCGCGGAGTTCATCAGGCCGTACGCGCCCGCGCCGTGCTCCGGGATGATCTGGCCCGCGGCCAGCGGGATGAACGGGCCCATCACGCACATCGTGTAGACCGTCCAGACCAGGATCACCGCCCACATCCACGTCCGCGCCCGGAACTCCCGCCAGCCCTCGGCGAGATCGGCCCGGAAGGCGCCCGGCGCCGCCTTCCCGGCGCCGTCGCGGGCCCGCGCCCCCACCGGCGGCAGCCGCAGCGCCAGCAGGCACAGCGCGCTGGTCAGGTACGTCGTCGCGTGCACCGCGAAGACCGCGCCCGCCGAGGTGAAGCCGACCAGCACACCGGCGAGCGCGGGCCCGGCCAGGCTCGCCCCCGACTCCGCGGCCCGGGTCACCGCGTTCGCGCCCTGCACATCCCGCGCGACCCGCACCACCGTGCTGGCCACCCCGGGCTGGAACACCGCCGCGCACGTGCCGTTGACCACGCCGATCAGCAGCACCTCCCACAGCCGCACACTGTGCGTCAGGAAGAGCACGGCCGCGGTGGACTGCGTGCACACCCGCGCCAGGTCCGCGCCGATCATCATGCGGCGCGCGTCGAAGCGGTCGGCGATGACGCCGCCGAAGATCACGAAGCCCGCGAAGCAGGCGGTGGTCGCGGCCATCACCAGGCCGATGTCGCCCGCCGAGTAGCCGTACGACAGCAGCCCCGCGGACAGCGCGACCGGAAGCATCGTGTCGCCGAGCATGGCGACGGAACGGGCGGTGAAGTAGAGCCGGAAGTTGACCGACCAGAGCGAGCTGCCGAGGCCCTCAGGACCCGGCGGCGCCAGGAGCCCGCCTGGTCCGGCGGCAGCGGGGGAGCGCGGTGCGGAGGACGTCACTGGGCTCATAGTGGACTGGACCATTGCGGGAGTCCAGCCAATTTCCGCCCTCCGGACGGGGCGCGGTCCGGGACGACGGGCGAGCGGTGCGACCGGCGCGACCGGCCCGCGGCGGCTCGCCGCCGGGGCTCAGCAGGTGTCCGCCGGGGACGCGCTCAGGGCCTGCGTGCCCCATGCGAGCCTGCGCAGCGTGTCCTTGCCGCCCGGCTCGCGCGCCGCGACCCGCACCGTCACACCGGTCCGGTCCGCAGCGACCAGTTCGCCGCACACCGCGCCGTCCCGTGTGTGGACGCTGACCAGGCCGGACGCCGCGTCCGCCGCCGGCGCCGTCCACGTCAGCATCACCGCGGCCGCCGTCGCCAGCACCCCCACGACCGCGAGCCCCCGGGCCAGGGCGACCAGCCGCCCGATCCGCCGCACCTCCGCCGACTCCCAGCGCAGCAGCGCCGAACCGTCCGCGTACACCAGCGCCTGCCCCGGCTTGCCGTGCGCGGCCGACGCCACCGCGAACGCGGACGCCAGCAGCGCGAGCAGGCCGCACGCCGTACAGGCCACGACCGCGTACCGGAAGTCCGGCGGCAGCTCGGCGACGTTCTCCCGGCCCTTGAGCACCAGCACCGCCGCGAGCAGCGCGGTGGCGGTGGCGAGGAAGTTGCGCCACCCCTCGGCCTGCGCGCGGGCGACCTCCAGCTGCGACTGCAGCATGTCCTGCACCCGGGCCTGCGCCCGCAGCCGCGCGGCCCGGTTCGTCGTCGGCATCAGGGCGTCCCCGGCGCCGGGGACGGCACGCGGACCGTCCACCAGGCGCCGCAGCCGGGGAACTCGTCGGTGTTCCGCGGATGCGTACGCGGGCAGCCGCAGTCCATCGTCCGCTCCGCGGGCGCCTGCTGCTGCGCCCGCGGCCAGGGCAGCCCCTTCGCCACCGTGCCGGGCACGACGGTGGGCAGCGGGAAAGCCGTCGCGCTGTGGCAGACCGGGCAGGTGCCGGTGGCCACCAGGATCCCGGCGGCGTCGGTGTGCCAGGCGAGATCGCCGGGCGGCGCCACCTCCTGCTCGCGGAAGTCGGTGTCCTCATGGTCCGGCATGCGCGCTCACCTCCGGGGCGGGTGCGGATTCGGCGGCCCCGGCGGATTCCGCCGGGAGGGTCAGCCCGAAGAGCGGCGCGAAGTACGCGAGCCGCTCCCGCGCTTCGGCGGGCGTCAACTCCGTCTCCTCGGCGGCGAGTTCGATGTGCCCCACGGTGACCTCGCCGCTGAGCGCGGGCTCCGTGCCGGTGAGCTTGCGGGAGAGCAGGATGACGTCCCGCCAGTCCGGCGCGCGCTCGTCGTCGGCCGGTTCGGGGCATGCGCTCATGTCCAGCCCGTAGGGGCCGTAGGGCGTGAGGGCGCGGTAGGTGGAGGCCAGACCGCGGTCGAGGCGGACGGCGGTGACGACGAGGGCGAGGGGGGTGAGGAGGCTTTCGTCCAGCGGGGCGTAGTCGAACAGTTCCTCGACGGCCGGGTCCGGTGTCCAGGTCGAGGGGGCGTGGCGCGGGACCGCGGGGGCGCCGAACGGCTCGTACGCGCGCAGTTCCTCGGCGGCGGCGGGGAGTTCGAGGTTGCGGGCGTCCGCGTGTTCGAGGAGGACTTCCAGGGCGATCGCGCGCTTCCAGCCGGCTCCGGTCCCCTCGCACAGCGCCTGGTACACCGCGAGGTCCGGGCGCAGCGCACGGCATTCGGCGGGCACCTCCACGATCTCGATCCCGAAGGACGCGGCCTCGTCGCGTACTTCGTCGGCGGCTGCCCCCAGGTCGGTGCGGTTGTGGGCGGCCAGGGCGATGAGATAAGCCCCGCCCAGCATGTTCGAGCAGGGGTCGAAGTCGACGGAGAAGGTCGACGAGCTCCCTCGCCGGTCGGACAGGTGCCAGTGGGCCAGCAGTAGTTTCGCGGGGTGCTGCTCCGGCGGCAGCGCGAGCCAGCGGCGGACAGCCGCGGCGGCGTTCGGGGCGACGATGCCGGCTGCTGCGAGGGCCGCGGTTCGGCGCACTTCCTCTGCCGGTGAGTCGTACGGTGCGTCGTACGGGCGCGCCGACGACAGCGCCCGCAGCACCGCCAGCGCGCTGTAGGGACGGGGGAGGGGATCCCCCTGGTGGAAGAGCGCCTGCCACCACTGGCCCGGTGTGACCGTGAGCACGGATTCCAGCCGCCTGTCGTCGACATCGACGCGCAGGTCGGTCCGCGACGCGGCCTCGCGGACCCTGGCGAGCGTCTCGGCGACCGGTACGTCGCTGTTCACCGCTGCGATCATCAGCAGCCGGTGGAGCGTGACGGGGACGACGGGGGAAGTCCCGGGCATCGGCGCCGGCGTGCGCGCCGAGTAGAGAGTGCGCGCGTCCTCGGACTGCAGCAGTGCCTGCTCATGGCCCTCGCCGGTCACCTGGTAGCCGAAGGACCGGTAGCGGCGCGCTGTGTCGACGACCTGCGCGACCGGGTAGCCGAGCCTGTTCGCGACGAACGCGGCGACCGCCGGGGTCACCACGACGGGAAGCGCAGGCGCGTCGCGCTCTCCGCCCAGGATCCGCATCTCGGCTGGTGTCGGGACATGGTGGGTGAGATCGCCGGTGTCCGGGGGTTCCGGGATGCGGGGGTCCAGGATCCTGAGCAGACGGATCAGGCCCGCCACGTGGCCGAGAGTGCGCCGGGTGTGGCCTGCGAACAGTACGAGAGCGGCCGGCTCCCGGGTTGGACCGGGCACAGCGATGTTCTCGTGGAGATCCTTCGTCTCACGCGTGCACGGCACATCACGCAGCGCGCTCAGGTCCTCGGGCGCCGGAACGACGACGCCTGTGACCGCGTAACGGCGTAGCGCGCGCAGCAGGGTCCGCAGATCGGCTCCGGTGTCGAGGGCGGCCTGCAGCGCAGCCGCGCCCGCGTCCCAGTCGTGGTGGCCGCCCGGCTCGCGGAACAGCACCGCGTCGAGGGCGCGAGGACGGGGGAACCCGCTGGGGACCCAGTCCCCGGAGGTGCCGTTCGGGTCCCAGGGGGCATCGTCCGTCACGATTCCCGACCGCCAGCGGTGGAAGAAGCCGGCAGTCGTGGACGACCTGGAGATCCAACGCCCGGACGAGTCGGTGTCGAGCGGGATGCAGCCGACGTCCCCGAGGCGCCATAGCCGGAGGGCGGTTCCCTCAGGATTCCGGTTCGGGTCTGAGATGCTCACCGTCGTGTCCGCCGCGAGCAGGCGGTCGACCACACGGACACCGAGTGCGGGGTTGTCGTCGACCAACTCCCACAGCCAGCGCAGGGGCAGCGCGTCGATCCGGGTCAGGTCGTCGGCGGCCGAGACGAGTTCCCGCATGACCATGTCCTCGTCGAAGGCGTTGAGCTGGTTGCGGCTGGCGCTGAGGACGGGGCGGTGCCGGTGGCGCAGGTTGACGATGTAGCCGAACGGTGTCCGGGCGCCGGACACGGCGATGCCGTCGACGAGAAGCAGACCGCGGTCCTGCGTCCACCAGATGTCCCGGTCCGGATCCTGCCGCGTCACCAAGGGCGGCATCGCGCCCAGGAGTTCCCCTGCGGGCAGGGGCACCGACACCGGCGAGCCGGGCGTCGTCTCCTCCGTGACGACCAGGCCCACGGGGCTGTACCAGACGTGCTCGCGCAGGAATCCGCCGACCGAGGGCGGATCGTCCGCGAACTCCGGCCGCAGGTAGAGCCGTACGGTGGTGCCCGCGTCGATGTCGTCGCACGGCGTGATGTGCATCAGGCCCGAGTCGGCCACCACGTCCACACGGTGGCCGGAGGGGCCCGCGCCGAAGCCGCTTCTCGCCGCCGGGCGGGTCGTCACCCGGATCTCCTCGGCGAGCATGAAGTAGCTGAACACCCCGATGCCGAAGCGGCTGTTCAGCTCGGGCACGATGCCGACCCGGCGCCAGCGCCGCAACTCCCTTACCCGTGCGGGGGACTGCTCGTTGCGGCGGCCGGCGCGGGCGAACAGGTCGCGCAGTTCCTCGGCCGTCATGCCGATGCCCTCGTCCTGGCACTCGACGTAGAGGCGGCCGTCGGCCGGGTCCCGGGCGAGGGTGAACGTGACGGTGTACGAGGCGAGTTCGGCGGGGCGGCGGGTGCCGTCGCCGGTGCGGGCGGCGTACTGCTGACGGGCCTGGCGGCGGCGGCAGGCGTCCAGGGCGTTCTGGTACAGCTCGCGGATGGCCAGCAGGCGGTCGCCGTAGAGCTGGGTGCCCATGATGAGGGGCTTGACGCCGTCCTCGGCGAGCTGGAAGCGGGGCGGCGGGGCCTCGTAGGAGCCGGGGTTCACCGGTTCGAGCGCGTCGGTGTTGATGTGGCGGGGGAGCGCGGAGAGCAGGATCTCGCTCGGCTGGGCCTTGGCGATGTTGCGGGCGGCCGAACTCGCGCTGTCCGCCTGGCGTTCCAGCGCGACGTGCAGGGCCGCGCTGTGGCACGCGGCGGACAGCGTCCAGTCGGCGGAGTGCCCGGCGCCGACGGGGTGGACGTCGCACGCGACGACCTGGGCGACGACGTCGGCCGCCGTCACGCGGTGGTGCGGTACGCCGAGGTGGTCGACCACGATGCCGTCGAGCAACCTCGGGTCCACGGCGAGGAGTTCGGCCACGTAGAGCAGTTCGGCGAGCCGCGCGGGGCGCCAGAAGGCGGGCTGCGCGTAGATGCCGAGCTGGGCGGCGAGTCCGGTCTGCCACAGTTCGTCGTTCGGCGCGTCGGGGCCGGGGCGGGTGCGCATCTGGGCGACGACCTGGAAGAGCGCGGCCCGCAGCCGGTCGCGGCTGTGGGCCGGGGGGTTCGCGCCGAGCCCCGCGGCCTTCGCGGCGGTGTCGGTGAGCAGCTCCATGACGGCCGTCAGGCTGTCCAGCTCCCCGAGGACGGGCCCGCCGGTGCCGGGCGCCCGCAGGTGTTCGGCGAGCTGGTCCCAAAGCTGGTCCCACCCGGCGAGCAGGCGGTGCCGCAGCCAGCTCTCGGCGGCGACGGCGGCGTCCCGGGCCTCGGCAGCGGCGGCCGCGTTCCCCGCGGCGTCCGCCGCGTCGCCCGCCGCCAGCAGGCGCAGCCGCTTCGCCTCGATCTGGCCGAAGGCCCGCCGTACGTCGGCCATGTCGTCGGCCAGGTGCCGCCGTGCCTCGTCGGGGGAGCCGGAATCGGAGTCGGAGCCGGAGCGGGTGCCGGAATCCGGGCCGGAGTCCTCGTCCTGCCCGCCCCGCGGGCCCTGCGGTGGGTGCAGCCGGGCCAGGGCGCGGCGGCCGCACGCCACCGCGGCCTCGCGGACGAAGGGGGTGGCCAGCAGCGTCACCGCCTCCAGCGCGCTGAGGCGGCCGCCCTCCGCGGCGGGCGGGACGAGGCGGTCGAGCTGGCACAGGACGCGGGCGGGGTGGTGCGGGTCGTCCCAGGGGTCGGGGCCCGCCTTGGCGGGGTGGGCGGCGTCGCGGCGGATCGCGGCGACCTTCTCGACGATGCGGCCGAGGCCGTCGGCGAGCGGGCCGGTGCCGAGGGTGCCGGGGGTGCCGGGGGCGACGCGGTCCCACAGCGCGGAGCCGCGCACGGCCTCGGCCCACAGGCCGCGTCCCGGGCCCGAGGCGCAGATGACGCGGTCGGCGTGCACGGCGGCCGGGGCGCCGGTCCTGCCGTGCAGCCACCACGCGTCGAGACGGGCCGACCGGCCGTTGTCCGCGGCGATCTCGCGGGTCCGCCGCCGGACGGCGGCGATGACCTCGCCGACCGTGCGGGGCGGGGTGCCCGGACCGAGCGCTTCGGCGAGGGCGCGGCCCATGAAGCTGCCCGAGGCGTTGCCCATGGCCTGGCGTCCGGGCGGGCAGCCGTAGAGCAGGACGACGTTCTCCCGCAGGCCCGTGAAGTCCGGTCTGGTGACCTGGCCGGGGTCGGGCGTGAGCGCGTCGCGGCACGCGTCGAGGCACACCAGCACGGTCGCCTGCGAGGTGAGGCCGCCGAGCAGTTCGTCGGGCCGCACCGCGACGAGTTCTGCGGGGCCCGCGGCGGGGTCGTAGCCGTGGGGGACGAGGTGGTCGACGTCGTCGACGCGTACGCCGTGGCCGGAGAAGTAGACGAGGGCGGCGTCCTCGTCCCGCAGGCCGGCCAGGAAGGTGCGCAGGGCCGCGTACAGGCGGGTGCGGCTGGTCCGTTCCGGGGTGTCCAGCACGGTCAGGTCGTCGTCGGCGCAACCGGAGGCGAGGAGCGCGTCCTTGACGCGTGCGGCGTCCCCGGCGGTGAAGCCGAGGTCGCTGGGTACGGCGATCAGCAGTGCACGTAACGCGCCCACGGCGGAGCGGCCCTCCCGTCTCGGAAACCGGCCGCGTACCCCCTGTGCCCCCAACTCGCCGCCGGCAGAGCGGCATTATGGCAGAGCGGCCCGGCGAGCACGGACAAACACCCCACCTCCGGCGGCCCGCGCCCTCATCCCCGCGCCCGCACCGCGCGGTACAGCCGTACCGAGCGCGGGCCGATGCCCACGGCGGTGCCCGCCGGGGTCGGCGGGGCGGCGGGCGGGGCGGACTGCGCCTCCAGGGCGGTGTCGAGGAGGAGGTCGTAGGTGGTGGCCCAGGGCGGGCCGGGGAGGGTGAAGGAGCAGGCGAGGTGCCCGGCGTGGACGACGAGCAGGAAGCTGTCGTCCCGGACGGGGGCGCCGCGCGGGTCGCGGTGCGGGATGTCCGCGCCGGACAGGTACATCCCGAGGGTGGCGGAGTGCGCGAACCACTCCTCGTCGGTGAGTTCGCCGCCGTGCGCGCCGAACCACGCGACGTCCCGCAGCCCTTCGGGGGCCTGCGCCAGGCCGGAGAAGAAGCCGCCGCTGCGCAGCACCGGGTGGGCGCGGCGCAGCGCGATCAGCCGGGCGGCGAGGTCGCGCAGCGCGGCCCAGCCGGGGTCGTCGAGCAGCGACCAGTCGATCCAGCTGGTCTCGTTGTCCTGGCAGTAGGCGTTGTTGTTGCCGCCCTGCGTGCGGCCCATCTCGTCGCCCGCGACCAGCATCGGCACGCCGGTGGACAGCAGCAGTGTGGCGAGCAGGTTGCGTATCTGCCGCCGCCGCAGCGCGAGCACGTCCGGGTCGTCGGTCGGGCCCTCGGCGCCGCAGTTCCAGGAGCGGTTGTCGGGGGAGCCGTCCCGGCCGTCCTCGCCGTTGGCCTCGTTGTGCTTGTCCTGGTAGCTGACGAGGTCGCGCAGCGTGAAACCGTCGTGCGCGGTCACGAAGTTGACGGAGGCGTACGGGCGGCGGCCGCCCCAGTCGTAGAGGTCGCTGGAGCCGGACAGCCGGTAGCCGAGGTCGCGTACGTCGGCGGTCGCGCCGCGCCAGAAGTCCCGGACGGTGTCGCGGTAGCGGTCGTTCCACTCCGTCCACAGCGGTGGGAAGGCGCCGACCTGGTAGCCGCCCGAGCCGACGTCCCAGGGCTCGGCGATGAGCTTGACCCGGCGCAGCACCGGGTCCTGGGCGATGACGGCGAGGAAGGGGGAGAGCATGTCGACGTCGTGCATGGAGCGGGCCAGCGCCGCCGCGAGGTCGAAGCGGAAGCCGTCGACGCCCATCTCCGTCACCCAGTAGCGCAGCGAGTCGGTGATCAGGCGCAGCACGTGCGGCTGCATCACGGCGAGGGTGTTGCCGCAGCCGGTGTAGTCGGCGTAGCCGCGCGGGTCGGGGCCGAGCCGGTAGTAGCCGCGGTTGTCGATGCCGCGCAGGGACAGCGTCGGGCCGCCCTGGCCGCCCTCGGCGGTGTGGTTGTAGACGACGTCGAGGATGACCTCGATCCCGGCGGCGTGCAGCGCCCGCACCATCGCCTTGAACTCCCCGACCTGCGCGCCGCCCGAGCCGCTGGCGCTGTAGGCGGCGTGCGGGGCGAAGTAGCCGATCGAGTTGTAGCCCCAGTAGTTGGAGAGGCCGCGGCCCTCCAGGTGCTCCTCGTGCGCGAACTGGTGGACGGGCAGCAGCTCGACGGCCGTCACGCCCAGCGAGGTGAGGTGCGCGAGGGCCGCGGGGTGCGCCAGCCCGGCGTAGGTGCCGCGCAGTTCGGGCGGCACCCCGGGGTGGCGGCGGGTGAAGCCGCGGACGTGCAGCTCGTAGATGACGGTGTCCGACCAAGGGGTCTTGGGGCGGTGGTCGTCCTCCGAGGAGTCGGCCTGCGCCCAGTCGTCCACCACCACGCCCTTGGGCACGAAGGGCGCCGAGTCGCGGTCGTCGCGCACGGTGTCGGCGGCGCCCGGCTCGGGCCAGTCGCGTACGTGCCCGTACACCTCCGGGACGAGGCGGAAGCCGCCGTCCACCGCGCGGGCGTACGGGTCGAGCAGCAGCTTCGCCGGATTCCAGCGGGCCCCCGTCCACGGGTCCCAGCGGCCGCCGACGCGGAAGCCGTAGCGCTGCCCGGGGAGCACGCCGGGCACGAAGCCGTGCCACACCTCGTGCGTCAGCTCGGCCAGTGGGACGCGGGTCTCGGTGCCGTCGGCGGCGAACAGGCACACCTCGACGGATTCCGCGCCGCCTGCCCACAGGGCGAAGTTGGTGCCCTGCCGCCCGTCGGGCCCGGTGTGGAAGCGGGCGCCCAGCGGCTCGGGCGACCCGGGCCACACCTCGGCCGCCGGAGTCACGGCGGCGGGGGCGCCCGGCCCACTGCCGCGGGGTGCGGGCAGCGGGAGGCCGGGCGCCCACCCGGGCACCCCGGATTCGCGTGTCTCCGACACGTACGTCCTCCCGCGGCTCGGGCACGGCGGTGGCCGCGCCGGGCGTCCCGTGCCCGGCGGCCTGCCGTGTCCCTGCCCTGTTCCTTCCCCTCGCGGGGCCCGGTCTCACCACCTGGGCGGCCACCGCCCCGGGCGGTGCGTTTCCCGGACGGCGGTGCGTCGTTGACGGTGCGTGAGAGAAGCGGTGCGGCGCGCGGTGCGCGCGGGTGCGGGGGTGCTACTGGGTGCGGTGCTCGCCGCGGGGTGCGCGGTGGGCGGGGGCGGCGGCCCGGACGGGAAGGGCGGCGGGGCGGACGGTGCCGGGGCGCCCGTGTCGCGGGCGGTCATCAGCGTCGAGCCCGGGGACGGGGCCAGGGACGTCGCCGCGCGGGGCGCGCTGGCGGTGCGCGTCGCGCACGGCAGGCTCACCGAGGTCACGGTGCGGGCGGCGGACGGCACGCCGGTGCCGGGGCGGCTCGCGGCGGACCGGCGCGGCTGGCGCCCGGACGGCACGCTCGCGCTGGCCACGCAGTACACCGTCGACGCGCTCGCGCAGGACGGGCAGGGCCGGGAGGCCGCCAAGCACACCGACTTCACCACGCTGGTGCCGCAGCACACCGTGATCGGCTTCTTCAGCCCGGAGGAGGGCAGCACGGTCGGCGACGCCATGATCGTCTCGCTGACGTTCAGCCGCCCGGTCGCCGACCGGGCCGCGGTCGAGCGCGCGGTGACCGTCACCGCGCAGCCCGCCGTGCGGGTCGTCGGCCACTGGTTCGGCGACCAGCGCCTCGACCTGCGCCCCGCCGGGTACTGGGCGCCGGGCTCGCACGTCACGCTGCATCTGCGGCTGCGGGACGTGGCGGCGGCGCCCGGCGTCTACGGCACGCAGTCCAAGGACGTGCACTTCACGATCGGCCGCGACCAGCGCACCACGGTGGACGCGGCCACCCACACCATGACCGTGCGGCGGGACGGCCGGGTCGTGCGCAGCCTGGACGTCTCCACCGGGGCGCCGGGGCACACCACGTACAACGGGGTCATGGTGATCGCGCAGAAGTTCGCGGTCACCCGGATGGACAGCCGCACGGTCGGCTTCGGCGGCGAGTACGACATCCCCGACGTCCCGCACGCGATGCGGCTCACCCGGTCGGGCACCTTCGTGCACGGCAACTACTGGTCCGCGCCCGATGTCTTCGGCCGCACCAACGTCAGTCACGGGTGCATCGGGCTGTTCGACACCAAGGGCGGCGGCTCCGACACCCCGGCGGGCTGGTTCTACGACCATTCGCTCGTCGGCGACCCGATCCGGGTGGTGAATTCCCATGACGGAACGGTCGCGCCGGACAACGGAATGAGCGGCTGGAATCTCGACTGGCGGCAATGGGTGGCCGGTTCGGCACTCTGAGTACGCGAGGCAATGCTGCAGGTCA
The DNA here is from genome assembly GCF_053604375.1 of Streptomyces sp. NPDC004031. Taxonomy (NCBI): domain Bacteria; kingdom Bacillati; phylum Actinomycetota; class Actinomycetes; order Kitasatosporales; family Streptomycetaceae; genus Streptomyces; species Streptomyces sp. NPDC004031. Next base: position 82,567 of record NZ_JBSGHL010000021.1, read on the forward strand.
TCTCCCTGCGGCATGTGCCCGCGCGCGCAATTCCGGTGAAGAGCCTGTGAATTGTTGCGGCAATGCTGTGAACTCACCCCTACGGGAACCGAATCGCTCTCCCGTGCGTCCGTCTTCACGACCGCCTCCGGTAATCGCACGCGCGTGCGGGTCCGGTTCGCGCGGCGGATACGCCTGCACGACAGCAAGGAGTGAGTTCGATGTCCTGCGCCAACCCGGACTGCCGGAAGATGGGATGCAGCACCGATCCGAGGCCGCGGCCGTCCCGCCCCGGCACCTCAGGCAAGTAGCCCCTGCAGGGCCCGCCGCCCGCACCTGGCAGGACCCGCGGTGATCTGGGACGCAATGGTGACATTCCCGGGCCGCCCAGAAGCCTCGCGGTGTGGTTTTCTTGCGCCAGCCGGGGAGGTCCGGGGCTGAGGTGCGGGAAGCGGGCAAGGGGAGCGACGGACGTGAAGCCGATAGGCGTGGCGCCTGGGGTCAGAAGGACGATATCCGCGCTGATGGTAGGGGCGGCGCTGCTCGCCGCGGCCGCCTGCGGGGGCGGCGGGGGCGGTGACGACTCCGCGTCCGGCCCGTCCGGGCCCGCGTCCTCGGCGGCGGCCGGTGCCTCGCCGGACACCGCGCCCTCGACCGCCGTCGTCACGATCGCCCCGCAGGACGGCGCCGACAACGTCGCCACCACCGGTGAGCTGAAGGTCTCCGCGAGCGGCGGCAAGCTGTCCACCGTCGTCGTCAAGGACGACAAGGGCGCCGAGGTGCCCGGCGACATCAGCGCGGACGGCCTGGGCTGGACGCCCACCGGGCATCTGGACACCTCGACGCAGTACACCGTCGACGCGACCGCCAAGGACGCCGCGGGCCGCGAGTCCGACAAGCACGCGACCTTCACCACGGTCACCCCCAAGGACACCTTCGTCGGCTACTTCACGCCCGAGGACGGCTCGACCGTCGGCGTCGGCATGGAGGTCTACCTCCACTTCAGCCGCCCGATCACGCACAAGAAGGCCGTCGAGCAGGGCGTGTCGGTCTCCGCCTCGCCCTCCGTGGAGACCGCCTCGCGCTGGTACGGCAACCAGGACCTCTACATCCGCCCGGCCGACTACTGGACGCCCGGCACCAAGGTCACGCTGAACCTGGACCTCAAGGGTGTCGAGGGCGCCGCCGGGGTCTACGGCAAGCAGCAGAAGTCCGTGCACTTCACGATCGGCCGCCGCCAGGTGAGCGTCGTGGACGCGTCCAAGCACACGATGACCGTCTACCGCGACAACAAGGTGGTCCGGACGATCCCGATCTCCTCCGGCGCTCCCGAGCACACCACGTACAACGGCAAGATGGTGATCTCCGAGAAGTACGTCACCACCCGGATGAACGGCGACACCGTCGGATTCGGCGGGGAGTACGACATCAAGGACGTGCCGCACGCGATGCGGCTCACCACCTCGGGCACCTTCATCCACGGCAACTACTGGGCCGCGAACTCGGTCTTCGGGCACAGCAACACCAGCCACGGCTGCGTCGGCCTGCACGACGTGCGCGGCGCGCACGACCCGGACACCCCGGCGGCGTGGTTCTACAACAGCTCGATCATCGGCGACGTCGTCGAGGTCGTGCACTCCAAGGACAAGACCGTGCAGTGGTACAACGGCCTGAACGGCTGGAACATGCCGTGGGAGCAGTGGAAGGCCTGATGCCGCCCGGCCGGGTGGGCGCCGTAGTCTCGCCGTCATGACTGTGACCTTCGAAGTCGACGACGGCGTCGGCACCGTGACGCTCGCCCGGCCGCCCATGAACGCGCTCGACAGCGCCGTGCAGGACCGCCTCGCGGAGATCGCCCGCGAGGCGTCCGCCCGGCCGGACGTACGGGCGCTGGTGCTGTGGGGCGGCGAGAAGGTCTTCGCGGCGGGCGCCGACATCAAGGAGATGCAGGACATGTCCTACGAGGACATGGCGCTGCGCTCCGGCCCGCTCCAGGAGGCCTTCACCGCGATCGCCCGCATCCCCAAGCCGGTGGTGGCCGCGGTGACCGGCTACGCGCTCGGCGGCGGCTGCGAGCTGGCGCTGTGCGCGGACGTGCGGATCGCCGCGCAGGACGCGACGTTCGGGCAGCCGGAGATCCTGCTGGGCCTCATCCCGGGCGCCGGCGGCACCCAGCGGCTCGCCCGGCTCGTCGGTCCCTCCCGCGCCAAGGACCTGATCTTCACCGGGCGCATGGTGGGCGCGGCCGAGGCGCTCGCGATCGGCCTGGTCGACAAGGTGGTGCCGGCCGCCGAGGTGTACGAGGCCGCGCACGCGTGGGCGGCGCGGCTGGCGCGCGGTCCGGCGCTGGCGCTGCGGGCGGCCAAGCAGGCGGTGGACGCGGGTCTGGAGACCGACCTGGACAGCGGCCTGGCGCTGGAACGCGCGCTGTTCACGGGCCTGTTCGCGACCCGGGACCGGGAGACCGGGATGCGCAGCTTCGTGGAGCAGGGACCGGGGAAAGCACAATTCCGCTGAGGCGTTACCCGGTTGAGGTCTGTACGACTCTCGTACAGGCACTCGAACATCGGTAGCCCGCCGGTGGCGGCCTTTCCTTAAGGCAGGCTTATGCCAACCTTAAGAATTTTTGTTCCGCCACCGATCACCGGGAAGGTTGGGTTCGGCAACACCGCAGGTGGAATGGGGCGATTCCAGGGAATTCATGCCGCTGGAATATGCCGAAACACACGGGTGGAATGCCGTCCTCCCCCGGGGCAATTCCCCGGGATGGCACGCGGGAGGGCAAGCGGGCGGCCATCATGAAGGCATGGCGGGCAGGGGTGGATCCGAGCGGCCGCAGCGGGTGGAATCCGGTCCCGCGGCGGGCCCCTTACCCGTACTCGCGGCCGGGGCCGAGGGTGCGGAGGCGAGCGCGCTGGATCTGCTGGGCGACCCCTCGCTGGCCGAGGTCCATCTGACCTCGCGGCCCGAGTCGGCGTCCACCGCGCGCCGGATGGCACTGGACGTGCTGCGCAAATGGGCCCTGCCGGCCTACGGCGAGACGGTCGAGCTGCTGGTGTCCGAGCTGGTCGGCAACGCGGTGCGGCACACCGGGGCGCGCAGCTTCGGCCTGCGGTTACGGCGGCGGCGCGGCTGGATCCGGGTCGAGGTGCGCGACCCCTCGCGCGCGCTGCCCTGCCTGCTGCCGGTACGCGAGACGGACGTCAGCGGACGCGGCCTCTTCCTCGTCGATCACCTGTCCGACCGCTGGGGTGTGGACCTCCAGCCGCGCGGCAAGACCACCTGGTTCGAACTGCGGGTGCAGGACCGCGGCTGATCCCCCCCGGGCACACGTGAAGAGGCCCTTCGCGTCGGGGTAACGACAGCTGGAAGGGCCTCTTCATGACCGCCGCGGAGCAGGGGGGTGTGGTCCACGGCGCTTGTGGAACGGCCGGGCTCGGGTCGATCGGCCGTTGAACCGACTCTCGCACGCGGCGCCGCGCGTAGGCAAACACCCTTATGGTACAAGTCGTGCAATCCGGACAAAATGCCGCTCACTCTGGGGGTGATGTGCGCCACCCGCCTTGCAAACCACGGAAAGTTCGCACTGCCGTCTTCCAATGTTCCGGTGCGAGCCCTCCGTGGATCCCGCGGAAAACCGCGGGAACGTCCCGGCGGCCCGGCTCCTCCTGACAGGGCAGGAGAGAGGACCGTACCGGCGAGACGGTGGTCCTCGTGACCGAGGAGTCGACATGACCAGCGACGTTTCCGCGACGGGCACCGCGCGGCCGGACCTGCCCGATCCGGTGGAGCTGCCCGAGCTGCCCGAGCTGCCCGAGCTGCGCGGGCTGCCCGAGGTGCCCGGCGTCCGGCACCGCTTCGTCACCGCGGGCGGCGTGCGCCTGCACGTCGCGGAGGCCGGGGCGGGGGAGCCCGTCGTCCTGCTGCACGGCTTCCCGCAGCACTGGTACGGCTGGCGGCGGATCATCGCGCCGCTCGCCGCCCACCACCGGCTGCTGTGCCTGGACCTCCGCGGCTTCGGCTGGTCCGACGCCCCCGCCCGCGGCTACGACACCGCCACCCGGGTCGCCGACGTCCTGGCCGCGATGGACGCCCTCGGGGTGCCACGGGCCCGGCTGATCGCCCACGAGTTCGGGGCGTGGACGGGCTTCATGGCGTGCCTGACCGCGCCCGAGCGCTTCAGCCACTTCCTGGCGCTGAACGTCGTCCACCCCTGGCCGCTGCACCGCCGCCTGCTGCCGCAGGCCTGGCGCTACTGGTACACCACGCCTCTGGAACTGCCCCTGTCCGGCCGCACCGTGCTGCGCCGCGTCCCCGCCTTCACCCGCTACCTGCTGCGCAAGGGTCTCGCCGACCCCGCCGCCCGGGAGCCCGCGGCGACCGAGGAGTTCGTCCGCTCCGCCGCCGAACCGGACCGGGCGCGGGCGGCCGAGGCGATGTTCCGGCAGTACGCGGTGCGCGACATCGGACGGCTGGTGCGCGGCACGTACCGGGGGCTGCGCCTGGTCACACCGACGGTCATCCTGTCCGGCGACCGGGACTTCGCGCTGCCGCCGAGCGTGCTGACCGACCCCGGCGAGCGGGCCGACGACCTGCGGATCGAGATCGTGCCGGACTGCGGCCACTTCGTCCACGAGGAGCGGCCCGACGCGGTCGTGCGCGCCGCGCTGGAGCTGTTCGCCCGCGCCTGACGCCGTGCCGCCCGCCCGCGGACCCGGGTCCGCGGGCGGTCAGGCGCCGCGCCGGGCCTCGACACGGCGCCGGGCCCGCTCGATCATCCTGCGCCCGCGGTACGGCCCGAAGCCGCGGGCCGCGAGCAGCGACACCGGGAGCAGGGCGCGGTGCCGGGCGGCCCCCAGCACCGCGAACCGGGTGCCGTCGCCCTCGGGCACCGCGGCCATCCCGCCCACCACGCCCCTGCTCTGCATCAGGCACCAGCCGGGCCGCAGCACCACCTCGAAGTACGCGCGGTGCCCCAGCGGCCCGTACGCCCAGGCCCCGGCCCGCCCGCCGGTGCCGTCCGGGGCGTCCGCGGTGTCCGTGCCGTCCAGGCCGTCCGCGGTATCCGTGGCGTCGGACATGCGGAACGCGCGGATCGTCGGCACCAGTCGGGGCAGTTCGCCCGGCAGGTCCGAGGCCATCGACCACACCTCGGCGAAGGGCGCGTCCACGTGATCCTCGGCGTACACCGCGGCGCGCAGGCCCGCCGCCATCACGCGCAGCCGCCGCACGGGGTCGAGGTCCGTCGCGGGCCATGTGCCGGTCATCGGGTCCATGCCTTCCGGAAGCTGGTGCGGGCCCGGTGCAGCCGGGACCTGACCGTACCGCGGGAGATGTTCAGCACCTCGCCGGCGGCCTTCTCGTCCAGGCCCTCCAGCTCGCGCAGCACCAGGATCGCCCGGTGCTCCGGGGTCATCCGGCGCAGGACGTCGTGGACGTCGCCGGCGAGCTCCGGGCCCGCCGTCGGCGGGAGGCCGTCGACGTGCTCGACGGGGGTCTCGCGCGCCGCGCGCCGGGCCACCCGTACCGCCTCGCGGACCGCGATCACGCGCACCCACCCGTACAGCGCGAGCGGGTCGTGGAGTCCGCCGATGCCGCGGAAGACGGCGATGAGCGCCTCCTGCACCGCGTCGGGCGCGTCCCCGCGCGCGATCGGCGCGCACAGCCGGGTGACGTACGGGGTCAGCAGGTCCAGCAGATCGCCCAGCGCCAGGGCGTCCCCGGCCTGGGCCGCCCGCACCAGCGGGACGGCCGTGACCCACGGCCCGTCCCGGGGTTCCCGGGGCTCGGGGGGCGGGTCCGGTGGCCGGGGCGGTGTCCCCTTGCGTACCGGTGGCATGCGCGCGTTCCTCTCCTGAGCGGGGTCGTCCACCCCGTGAGGAGGAGGCCCGCGCCGCGGACGATCCCTGCGTGCCGACAATTGTCCGCGCGGCTTCCGCGGAGCCGGCAAAGGGGGAGGGGGTGCGCGGGCCGGAGCCCGCGCACCCCCTCGTGCCGGCTTCGTCCCGTGCTACGGGCGCAGCCGGATGACCTGCGGGTCGTGGTCGCTGGTCTGGTTCGCGAACTCGGAGTTGATGTGCACGACGTCGTAGGCGACGTGGCTGTCCAGGTTCGGCGAGACCAGGATGTGGTCCAGCACCTGGGAGTTGCCCTCGTAGACGTAGGAGTAGCGCTCCTTGACCGGGAGGGTGTTGACCAGGTCGGTGAGCACCGAGCCGTTGCCGGTCAGGCTCTGCACGGCGGGCGAGAACTGGTAGTCGTTCAGGTCGCCGAGGACGACGACGTCCGCCTTCTTGTCGGCGGTCTCCAGCTGCTGCACGAAGTCGTGCTCCAGGATCGCCTGCCGCACCCGCTGCACCTCGGAGCTGCGCACCGGGGGCTGGAAGCGCGAGTCGATGCCCTGGTCGCCGCCCTTGCTGTCGAAGTGGTTGGCGATGACGAAGAGCTTCTTGCCGCGGAAGGTGAACTGGCCCACCAGCGGCTTGCGGCTGGTGTTCCACGCCTGGTCGTTGGGGGCGATACGGCCCGGGGAGGCGGTCAGCGCGGTCGCGGAGCCGGTGCCGGTGATGCCGACCGCGGTGGTCGAGTCGCCGCCGGGGATGTCGGTGAAGCCGACGCGCTGCGGGTTGAACAGGAAGACCTGGCGGATGTTGCCGCCGGGCTGCCCGCCGTCCTTGTCGTTGACCGGGTCGATGCCGCGCCACTGGTAGCGCGGGCCGCCCGCCGCCACGATCGCGTCGGTGAGCTTGGTCAGCGTCTGGTCGGCGGCCACCGTGCCGTCGTCCGTCGCCCCGTTGTTGTCCTGGATCTCCTCCAGGGCGACGATGTCGGGCGAGCGCAGGTTGTGCACCAGGCCCTGGGCGAGCGCGTCGAACTTCGACTGCGGGTTGCCGGGCGCGAGGTTCTCCACGTTGTACGTGGCCACGGTCGCCTGGTCGGCGGCGGCCTTCGCGGTGACCTCGGGCGTGATGCCGCCGCTCTTGACCGTGCCCAGCTCGCGGGCCTGGACCGCGTACGTCCCGGCGAACTGGTTGTAGTCCAGCGGGCCCGACGTCGTGCCGCGCAGCGTGTCGCCGACGTTCGCGACCGGGAAGGGCGAGGTCGCCGTCGGCAGCAGTGACTGCACCATCAGGCGGCCGGAGTTGGGCTGGTCGTAGCCGGTGTAGAGGGTGCCGCCGCGCTTGGTCGGGTCCTGCTTGGGCTTGACGGTGACCCACAGCTCGGAGTACGGGTCGGTCGCGCCGACCACACGGGTGTCCTTGATCTGGACGTTCATGCCCTCCAGCGACGCGTACAGGTCGAGCGCGTAGTCCGCCGGGCGCAGCGGGAGGTCCTCGATGCTGCCGCCGCCGGCGCTCGGCACGAAGGCGTCGGGCACGTGCTTGTCGTCCAGCACGACGGGCGCGGGCAGCGCGTTGCCGGAGGAGACCTTGGTGACGGTGGGCTTGGTGAGCTCGGTGACCGCCTGCACGCCGGTGTCGGCGCCGCCCGGGTAGTACTGGGAGACGGTGCCGGCCACCGTGACGGCGTCGCCGACCGTGACGGTGGGGCTGGAGCTGGTGAAGACGAAGATGCCCTCGCTGGTGCGCGGGTCGGCGTCGGGCTGCGGGTCCTGCATCCAGAAGCCGCGCGAGGAGCCGTAGTCGCGCACGCCGGTGACGATGCCGGTCACGCCGGTCACCGCCTTGCCGGCCAGCGGGCTGTTGCGGGTGTCGCCCTGGATGTCGTGGATCTTCGCCTCGACGCCGGTCGGCGGCGGGGTGGTCGGGGGAGTCGTCGGGGGCGTGGTGGGCGGGTTCGTCGGGCCGCCGGTGCCGCCGGAGTTCTGCGGGGTGGGGTCGCCCGCGGTGAAGTCCGCCGCGTTGTCGTCGGTGTCGGTCAGGCCCGCGCCGCGGGCGACCGAGGCGGAGTTGCTCGCGCCCGCCGCGGCGCCGCTGCCCTCGTGGACGACCGCGGTGCCGTAGCCGACCAGGTCCTTGACCCGCGGGTCGGCGGCGCAGTCGGCGGCCGTCAGGCAGGTCAGCGGGTCGGCGCCGGAGACCAGCGCGACCGTGCCGGTGGTGCCGGACATGTTGATGGCGCCGGTCACGTCCGGGGTGGGCAGCGCGCTGCTGCCGCCGGTGCCCGCCGCCTCCTGGACCAGCAGGTGGCCGCCGCCGGCCAGCGAGCCGGTCAGCGCGGTGGCCTGCCACTTGGAACTGGCGGTGGGCGCGCCGGGCAGGTACTGCACGCTGTAGCCGCTCAGGTCGACGGACGCGCCGCCGGCGTTGGCCAGCTCGATGAAGTCGTTGGTGTAGGTGGCGCCGGAGTTGCCGCCACCTCCGTAGACCTCGGAGATCAGCGCGTCGGCCGAGGGCGCGGCGAAGGCGGCGTGCACGCCGACCCCGGCCAGCACCATGGCGCCCGCTATGCCGATCGGCAGGAAGCGCTTGCGGAGGCCGGCGGGCAGCTGCCCCGCCGGGCGTGGTGACGTCTCGGTGGCCTCAGAGGGGTGCGACACCGGGGGGTATCTCCTTCATGCGGGGCGGTCGTTGGTGACGGCGCGTCACCGCGGGGCGGTACGCGCACGGTCGGGCCTCAAGATACGCGCGTAGACTCGCCGGGGAAGGGGTTTTCCGGTGAATTCTGGGTGCCGCCCGCCGCTCGTGCGGCTTACCGTCTGATACGTCCGGTCCGCGTACGTGACCGCGCGTCACGTACGCCCCACGCGCCCCGGGCGCAGGCGGTCGGCGGACGGCTCCGGGGTGGCGCGGCGGTGTCGCGTGGTGACGGGGTTCCGCGTGCCGGGCTAGCGGCCGGCGGCGGCTTCCGTGCGGGCGGCGTCGCGGATGCCGCTCATGATCATCTCGATGCCGCGGTCGAAGTAGATCCCGGTGTCGGCGCATTCGGCCAGCGGTTCGGCCGCGGCGACCACGTGCGGGTAGCGGCGCGGGGAGAGCGCGAGCAGCGTCGCGCGCTTGGCGCGCACCGCGTCGTCGGCCGCGTCCGGATCGGCGCCGGGCGGAGGTCCGGGGGCGACGATCGCCAGTGCGACGAGCGAGCCGAGTATGTGGCTCGCGGTCTCCGCGCAGTGCTCGACCGACATGCCGCCCTGCCCCATGAGGGCGAGCGACCGGTCGGTGATCTCCAGTCCGGCTTCCGTCGTGACCATGCCGCGGAAGGCGAGGACGGCGGCGTTCGGGTGCGGGCGCAGCGCCTCGGCGAAGGCGACCAGCACGTCGCGCAGTTGGTCGTACCAGGGCCGGTCGTCCGGCTCGGGCAGCACCGCGCCGGACAGCAGCCGGTCGGCGAGGGCGAGCAGCAGGCCGTCCTTGTCGGGGAAGTGCCGGTAGAGCGCCATGGGGGTGACGTCGTGCTGCTGGGCGACCCGGCGGATGGTGACTGCTTCGAGTCCCTCGGCGTCCGCGACGGCGAGGGCGGTGGTGACCAGGTCCTCACGGTTCAAACGCTTCTGTGCGGCCATGTCCGCATCCGCACCCTTCACTCGCAGCTCCCCCCGCTCGGTCGACAGCGTACACACGGCCTGCGGAGTGTCGTTGTTTACAGCGTAAGCTCTGTGTGTATGGTTGTGCCGTAAGCATACGGTGTAAACATCCCTCATCCGAGGTAGCAACCATGCGACGCAGTCCCTGGGCCACCCTCGCGGTGCTGGCCCTCGCCCAGTTCATCGTGGTGCTCGACGTCACGATCGTGAACGTCGCCCTGCCGCACATCCAGACCGATCTCGGTTTCTCCCCCGACGGCCTGCAATGGGTCATCAGCGCCTACACCCTGGTCTTCGGCGGCTTCCTGCTGCTCGGCGGCCGCGCGGCCGACCTGCTCGGCCCCCGCCGGATCTTCGTCGCCGGTCTCGTCCTGTTCGGGGTGACCTCGCTGGCCGGCGGCCTGGCCGGCTCGCCCGGCCTGCTCGTCGCCGCCCGCAGCGTCCAGGGCCTCGGCGGCGCGCTCCTCTCGCCCGCCGCCCTCGGCATCCTGACGGTGACCTTCCCGCACGGCAAGGAACGCAACATCGCGATGGGCGTGTGGGGCGCGCTCGCCGGACTGGGCGGCACCCTCGGCGTGGTCGCGGGCGGCTTCCTCGTCGACGCGCTGAGCTGGCGCTGGGTCTTCATCGTCAACGTCCCCCTGGTCGTCCTCCTGGTCGCCGTCACCCCGCTGTTCGTCCGGCCCATCCCGGCGCAGCGCACCAACCGCTCCTTCGACCTGCTGGGCGCGGTGCTCGCCACCGGCGGCCTGCTCGGCGTCGTCTACGGCGTGGTCCGCGCCGAACCGCTCGGCTGGTCCTCGGCCGAGGTCATCGGCTGCCTGGCCGGCGGGGCGGTGCTGCTCGCCGCCTTCGTCGCCGTCGAGACCCGCACCGCCGCCCCGCTGGTGCCGCTGCGGCTGCTGCGCTCGCGCAGCCTGAGCACCGCGGGCGGCACGATCGCGCTCAACGGCGCGGCCTTCCTGTCGATGTTCTTCCTGACCGCGATCTTCCTCCAGCAGGTGCGCGGGGACAGCGCGCTGCGCACCGGCGTGGAGTTCCTGCCGATGGGCGGCGCCGCCATCGCCTCCGCCGTCGTGGCCAGCCAGCTCGTCACCAAGTTCGGCACCCGCCCGGTGCAGACGGCCGGCAGCGTGTTCGGGGTCGGCGGCCTGCTGCTGCTCTCCCGGGCCGACGCCACCGGCTCCTACCTGGGCCAGATCATGCCCGGCACGGTGCTCTTCGGCCTCGGATTCATCGCGGTGGCCGTGCCCTCGCAGATCGCCGCCGTCGCCGAGGTGCGGCACGACGACGCGGGCGCGGCCTCCGGCGTCTTCACCGCCTTCCAGCAGGTCGGCGGCGCCATCGGGCTCGCCGTCGTCACCACGCTGGCCAACTCCCGCACCGCGCACGAACTGGCCACCGGCGCCTCGCAGTCCGCCGCACTGGTGGCGGGCTTCCAGCGCGGCCTGCTGGTCGCGGCGGTCTTCGCGGCCGGCACCTTCGCCGTCTCGCTCGTCTCGCCCCGCATCGAGCCGACCGCCGAACAGGTCGCCGGGGCGGCGGCAGCGGCGTAACACCCCGGCGTAACACCCGGCGTCCGCGGAACGGGCGGCAGCCGGGCCCCTGACGGGGGAGTGCCCGGCCGCCGCCGCACGTGCGTGGGGCCGCCCCGGACAACGGCCGGAAAACTGCGGCCGACGCTGCCGGGGGAGAGTGCCGGGCGCCCGGCGCCGGAGGAGGGGGACGGCGCCGGGCACCCGGCGGGAGGGGTGGTCTGCGGGAGGCGGCGACGCCACCACATGCGCGGCGGGTCGCGCCGTACCGTTCGCCCGCGGGGGCATCCCTGACGGTATCGCCGCCGCCGCGGCCCGGAGCAACATTTGGCCACCCGGAGCGGCGCCGTCCGCCCGCCCCCTCCGTGACGCGCCGCGGCCCGGCTCCCGCGGACGGGGAGCCGGGCCGGACGGACCTCGCGCGTACGGTGGTTCAGGCCGCGCGGATCAGGACGCGTGGATCAGGACGCGTGGATCAGGACGCGTGGATCAGGACGTGCGGTTCAGGACGCCGTGCACGTCGGCACCGGAAGCGGCGCGGGCGCCGTCCCGTTGGCGGTGAAGCCGAAGGAGACCGAGGCGCCGGGCGCCACCGCCCCGTTGTAGGGCGCGTTGGTCACCGTGACGGCGCTGCCGCTCTGGGAGAGCGTGCCGTTCCACAGGCTGCTGATCGTCGCACCGGACTGCGTCCACTTCACGCTCCAACCGCCGAGCGCGGAGGCGCCCTTGTTCGTGACGCTCACGTCCGCCTGGAAACCGCCGGACCAGGAGTTGGTCAGGGTGAAGGTGGCCGTGCAGCCGCTGCCCGCGGGCGGGGTGGTGGGCGGAGGTGTCGTGGGCGGCGGGGTGGTCGGCGGAGGAGTGGTGGGCGGCGGGCTGGTGGGCGGCGTCGTGGTGCCGTACGTCAGCCCATAGCCGTACGGGAAGAGCGGGGTCTTGCCGTCGCCGTCGTTGACCGGCTCCTGTGAGGCGCTCTGCATCCACGACATCGGCAGCTTGCCGGTGGGCGCGTAGTCGCCGAAGAGCACGTCGGAGACGCCGTTGCCCTCGGTGCCGGGCAGCCAGGCCGCCACCAGCGCCTTCCAGTCCGGGAGTTGGGCGGCGATGTCGAGCGGGCGGCCGGACACCAGCACGGTGACGACCGGCACCCCGCTGGCCTTGAGCTTGGCGAGCACGCCCAGGTCGGTCTGGTCCAGGCCCATCGACCCGGTGCGGTCGCCCTGCCCCTCGGCGTACGGGGTCTCGCCGATGACGGCCACGGCCACGTCGTAGGCCGAGGAGATGCCGTCGCCGGTCTTGCTGTACGTCACCTGCGAGGAGTTGTTCACCGCCGACCTGATGCCTTGCAGGATCGTCGTGCCCGGGGTCGTCGCGCCGCTCGCGCCCTGCCAGCTGATCGTCCAGCCGCCGCTCTGGTTGCCGATGTCGTCGGCGGACTTGCCCGCCACGAAGACCTTCGCGGACTTCGCCAGCGGCAGCACCCCGCCGTCGTTCTTGAGCAGCACCTGCGACTCGCGCACCGCCGTGCGGGCCAGCGCCCGGTGGTCGGCCGAGCCGACCGTGGAGGTGTACGAGCGGTCGGTCAACGGGTGCTCGAACAGTCCGAGTTCGAACTTCTTGGTGAGGATGCGGCGGTTGGCGTCGTTGATCCGGGCCGTGCTCACAGCGCCGGAGGAGACGTCGCTCTTCAGGTCGGCCACGAACGCCTTGTAGTCGGTCGGCACCATCACCATGTCGATGCCCGCGTTGACGGCGGTCGCGACCTCGGCGGCCGTGAAGCCCTGCGCACCGTCGATCTTGTCGACGCCCGCCCAGTCCGACACCACGAAGCCGGAGAAGCCGAGTTCACCCTTGAGCAGGTCGGTGATCAGGTAGTGGTTGGCGTGGTCCTTCACACCGTTCCAACTGCTGTACGACACCATGACCGAGCCGACCCCGCGGTCCACCGCGGCCTTGAACGGCGGCAGATGGATCGCCCGCAGCTCCGCCTCCGTCAGCGTGGCGTTGCCCTCGTTGACACCGCCGTCCGTACCGCCGTCGCCGATGTAGTGCTTGGCGGTGGCCAGGACGGAGGCGGGCCCGCCCAGCGTCTCGCCCTGGAGGCCGGTGATCTCCGAGGTCATCTGCGAGGGCAGGTCGGGCGTCTCACCGAAGGACTCGTACGTACGGCCCCAGCGGTCGTTGCGCGCCACGCACAGGCACGGGGCGAAGTCCCAGTCCACGCCCGTCCCCGACACCTCCTCGGCGGTCGCCCGCCCGATCCGCTGCACGAGCCCGGGGTCGCGCGTCGCGCCCAGCCCGATGTCGTGCGGGAAGATCGTGGCGCCGTAGACGTTGTTGTCGCCGTGCACGGCGTCCACGCCGTAGATCATCGGGATGCCCAGCGGCGTGCTGAGCGCGGTGCGCTGGAAGCCGTCGTACATGTCGGCCCACGAGGTGGCGTTGTTCGGGCTCGGCGCCGAGCCCCCGCCGGAGAGCACCGACCCGATGCGGTACGTGGCCAGGTCGTTCGGCGCCGACGCGAGCGCGGTGCGGTCGACCTGCGTCATCTGCCCGACCTTCTCGTCGAGCGACATCCGCCCGAGCAGGTCGTCCACACGCTGCGCCACCGGCAGCGACGGGTCCTGGTAGGGCAGCCCGGCGGCCTGCGCGGCCGTGTCCGGGGAGGCGGTGCCGGAGGCGTGCACGGCGGCGGTGGTGAGCGAGAGCATCGCGAGCACGGCGCCGAAGGCGAGGGCCGCTCTGCGGTGATGGTGTCTGTGCGTCCTGCTGCTGCTTGGCATGGGAACTCCGTGTGGGGGGAGGCCCGGTGGGGCCCGATGGAGTATGGGAGCGCTCCCATAGATAAGGCCAGCGGTCGCCTGCCGCTGTCAAGGCCGCGGTCGCCTGCGGCGGGCCGGGGCGGTAATCCGCTGGCCGGGCGGCGGGGCGGGTGGGTAGCGTGGCGCGGCCTCCAACTGCAGGGCGGGGTGTGCTGCGCAGTGGCCCGGTCTCGGGCCGGTCGGGCGGGGTGTCCTGTGCGGTGGCCCGGTCCTCGCCCGGCGCGGGCCGACCGCATCGTGACGTGCCCCCGGCCCGTTGTGCGGGTCGTCTCGTACGGTGGCCCGCTTCCGTCGCGCGGGGCGCCCCGGGCCGGGCGCGTACCCGTCGCCCGTCGCGCGGGGCGCCCGGGGCCGGGCACGTACCCGTCGTCCGCCCGCTTCGTATCCCCGACGAGGAGTCCCCGCATGAACCTCCCCGGACCCGACGTGATCGCCGCCTTCGGGCTGACCGGACACCCCGTGCCGCTGCCGGGCGGGCAGGGGGAGAGCGTGCGGGTGGGGGACGGTGTGCTCAAGCCCGCCGGGGAGGACACCGGATACGCCGAGTGGCTCGCGGGCGTGATGGCCTCGGTCGTGGCGGACGGATTCCGGGTCGCCCGCCCGCTGCGGGCCGTGAGCGGCGGCTGGTGCCACGGCGGGTGGACGGCGAGCCGCTACGTGCCCGGCGCCCCGCATCCTGCGGAACCGCGCTGGGGCGACATCCTCGCGGCGGGGCGGGCGTTCAACCGCGCGCTGGCCGGTGAGCCGCGCCCCGCCCTCCTCGCCGGGCGCGACGACCCGTGGGCGGTCGGCGACCGCGTCGCCTGGCAGGAGCAGGCGCCCGACGTCATGCGCGAACTGCTGCCGTCCTACGAGGAGTTGACCGCCCTCGCCGGACCGCCGCCGTACGCCGACCGGCCGCAGCTCGTGCACGGCGACCTGGCCGGCAACGTCCTCTTCGCCCCCGGACTGCCGCCCGCCGTCATCGACTTCTCGCCCTACTGGCGCCCGCCCGCCTTCGCCGAGGCGATCGTCGTCGCCGACGCCCTGCTCTGGTACGACGCCGGCCCCGGCCTGCTCACCGCGACCGCCACCGCGAACGGTACGGGCTTCCTCCGCTACGTCGCCCGCGCCCTCGTCTTCCGCCTCGTGACGGACAGCGAGCGCTTCCGCACCCCCGGGACCCCGCCCGACCTCGACCTCCCGACCGAGTCCCGCCGCTACGCCCGCGCGTCGCGACTGCTGCGCGCCGCGAGCTGAGGCGTGCGTCGGCAGCCCCGGGCGTCGGCTGTGCCGTCCGCCCTGGGAGGCCGACGAATACCTAGACTGGACGGTGTGCCGGATGTGCTGGGAACAGGTGCGGACGATGGAGGTGCGCGATGACGGTCACCGAGGATCGGCCCCAGATGCTCGCCGAGGAGTTCGAGCGTATTGCCGCCGCAGCTGAGCGGGAGGGCGTTCGGCTGGAGTTCGTCCACGGGAAGCTGGTGGTCAAGGCTGTGCCGGACGGGGATCACGACGAGATCGTCCGCTGGGTCATGGAGCACTGCATGCAGCAGCGCCCCGATCTGTGGCTCTACCCGGAACGCGGACTGAAGGTGGAGACCTACCGCAGGGGCCATGCCAAGCCGGACGGGACCTTGGCGCCCAAGGGCAGTTTCGCCGGTCAGGGGGAGTGGGCGGGCGCCGACCAGGTGGTGATGGTGGTGGAGGTGACGTCGTACGACACCGACACCGACAAGCGGGACCGGGAGGAGAAGCCCCGCGCGTATGCCGAGACCGGCATCCCGGTCTACCTGCTCATCGACCGCGAGTCTTGTGAGCTGCTGGTGTACAGCGAGCCTGAGGACGGCGCCTACGGCAACATCGCTCGGCGGTCATTCGGCAGGACGACGACCCTGCCCGAGCCCGTGGGGATCACCCTGGACACCGAGCCCTTGAAGGACTGGGTGCGCTGACGCCCGCCGTCATCTGAAGATAGGCGGGTCCCGGCGTGTCGCGGTCAGGGGTGGAGGACGATCTTGCCGTGGGCGTGGCCGCCCTCCAGGTCGCGGAAGGCGTCGCACAAGCCGCGCGTCTCCGGGCCGGTCTCGACCACGACACCGGCCAGGTCGCTGCCCTGCCCGGAGGGGAAGGACGCGGGCCAGCGCCCGTGCCGCGCGCCCTCGCGGATCATCACCTCGCCCGGCTGGATCCCGGCCGCCCGCACCGCGACCAGCACCTGCCCGGGACTGCGGTGGAGGTGAGTTGACGCCCAGGCGTTCTGGCGGCGGCGGCCCGCCCGCCCTAAGGTGCTGCGCGCGTCCCCGGCGTGCTGTCGCCCGTCGGCCCGATCCTCCCCTACGAGTGGAGAAAACCGTGGGCCACACCATCGTCGTCGCCCGGAGGGCGGCCGCCCTGCTGGGCGCGCTGGCGCTCGCCGTCGTCGGCTCGGCCGCCACCGCGCACGGCACCACCGCGCACGACGCTGCCGCGCATCCGCACGGCAGTTGCGCGGACGCCCGGGGCACGCTGCTGTTCTGCGAGGACTTCGAGGGCATGCCGCGCGGGACCACCACCGGCCGGGGCTGGACGGCGAACACCGGCAACGGCACGCTCACCGTGGAGCGGGACACCGCGCACGGCCGCGAGCACCGGGCCGGGCAGGTGCTGCATGTGCGCACCGAGGCCAACGGGCATGCGTTCGTCCAGGTCAACGGCCTGTCGGCACCCGGCAACAGCTTCTACGGGCGGATGCGCGTCCGCATCGACGCGCTGCCGACCGCCCCGGACTGGGCCCACTTCACCCTGGTGGAGGCGACGGGCACGGGCGACGGCAGCGTGGTCCGGCCGATCGGCGGCCAGTACGTGCCCACCGTGGGCGGCGGTACGGACCTGTGGGGCGTCGGCTCCGACGGCGGCCCGACCGGCGACTGGACGAACTGGCAGGCGACCTCCCCCGCGCGGGCCGACCGCTGGACGTGCGTCGAGTGGCGCCTCGATGCCTCCGACAACCGCGTCTCGGTCTGGCTCGACGGCCGCCCCCACCCGGACCTCACCGTCGACACCACCGACCACGGCGGCAACCCGGTGGACTTCGTCCTCCCGCGCATCGACACCGTCCGCATGGGCTGGCAGCTCTACCAGCCCGGCCCCACCCCGTCCGCCTACGACCTGCGCCTGGACGACCTCGCCCTGTCCACCCACCGGCTGGGCTGCGAATGACGGTACGCGAGCAGGCAGGTCGTCAAATCCCGTGCGGAGGCGGCGAGATAGGGTCGTCGGCAGCCGCGTCGCCGCCCAGCGGCGGGCTGCGAGGCGAAGGGGGAGAGCCGCGGTGGCCGAGGGGACGATGTTCAGCGTCTACGGGCGGATGACCGCGCTGCCGGGGCGGCGGGACGAACTGGCCGCCGTGCTCGCCGAGGGCTTCCGGGCGGGCGGCGAGGGCAGCGGGCTGCTCGCGTACAGCGTCAACGAGGCCCTCGACGACCCGGACACGCTGTGGCTGACGCAGCTGTGGGTCGACAAGGACGCGCACGACACCACCACCCGCTCCGCGGCCGTCGCCGCGGTGAGTGCGCGGGTCCCGTCGCTGCTGGCCGCGGCGCCCGAGGGGTGCTACGGGCACGCCGTGCACGTGCGCGGCTCCGCCGTCGGCGGGGCCTGACCGCGGCGCTTCCCCCGCCTCCCCGACTCCCTGCTTCCGTGGAAGTCGGTGGAGCCGGTCTCCCGCCCGGTGCTAGCGTGCGGGAGACCCGGGGGGACCCGGGAGACCGCTGCCGCCCCGTGAAGGACACGCCGTTGTACACCTCGTGAGACACCCCGAGCGCTGAATCCGTCGCGCGTCGCGCCCTGTCCGTGCGCCGCGCTGCTTTTCGCTGCATCTCGCTGTGGTTCTCTCACGGGAAACGGTGTCTGTCTGTGTCCACGACCCTTGGGGCGGGCGTGCCCGCCTGCCTGCTGAACGTTCTCCACCGCTGCCACGGGTGCGCCTCCGGGCGCCCGCGTACGGACGGCGGATTCCTGCACAACGACCTCTCCGCAGAGTTCGCCGTCTCCGGCGCCTCCGCGGGCTGCCTTCGGTGCGTCGCCGTGCTCGCCCTCCCGGAGCGGGCGGGCCTGCCCGGCGGGCGCCGCCGGGCCCGGGGCGACCGGGTCCGGGGCGGGCGCCCCGCCTGGCAGTCGCCGTACGGTCCGGCCCCGCACCGCGCTCCCCGCGACCGGTGGGCGCGCGCGGCGGCGCCGACGCCGACGCGGTCCGTCCCGCGGCGCGGCCACGTGTGCGGGCGCTGCGACTGACGACGGCCCGGGGCCCGTCCGGCGCGATCCCGTCCGCCGGGCGGGCCCGCCGCCCCGGGGCCTGTCGTGTGGATCTCCGCGGCGTCGCGTGCCCCGGCATGCACCTCTTCCCCCTGCCTTGAGGGGACCCCCACCGCGTTGCCTCCCTCCTCCGCCTTGCGTCTGGGGGTACTTCCCCGGCGAAGCTCTGGGGCGGCGCCGGATCCCGCTCCTCCCTCCGCGGAGATCCACACGACAGGCCCCACCCCCTACGCTGCCGTGGCATGCAGCAGACGCGTCTCGACCTCGACCGGATCCGGGCGGCCCGCCGGGTCATCGACCCCGTCTTCCTCGACACCCCGCTCTACCGCTGCGACGCGCTCGCGCCCGTGCTCGGCTGCACGGTGAGCGTCAAGCTCGAAACGGCGAACCCCGTGCGCAGCTTCAAGGGCCGCGGTACGGAACTGGTCGCGAGCCTGCTCGCGGCGCAGGGGGCGGCAGCCGCGGTGTGCGCGAGCGCGGGCAACCTCGGGCAGGCCCTGGCCTGGTCCGGGGGACGCCGGGGGCTCGACGTCACCGTCGTGGCGTCGCGCTTCGCCACCGCGGCCAAGCTCGACCGTGTCCGCGCGCTGGGCGCCACGCTCGAACTCGTGGACGGCGACCACGAGTCGGCGCGCGAGCGCGCCGCGGACATCGCGCGCCGCGACGGCATACGGCTCGTCGAGGACAGCCTCGACATCGAGACGTGCGAGGGCGCCGCCACCATCGGCCTCGAACTCGCGGCCGCCGCCGCGCCGTTCGACGCCGTCCTGATCGCCCTCGGCGGCGGCGCGCTTGCCACCGGCGTCGGGCACGTCCTGAAAGCCCTGGCCCCCACGACCGAGGTGATCTGCGTCCAGCCGCTGGGTGCACCGGCGTTGACGCTCTCGTGGCGGCAGCGGAGCGTCGTCACCACCGACACGGCCGTCACCATCGCCGACGGCGTCGCCGGGCGCTACCCCATCCCGGCCGTCCTCGACGACCTCCTGCTCGTCGCCGACGACGCGGTCCTGGTCCGCGAGTCGTCGATCGTGGCGGGTATGCGGCTCCTCTTCGACCACGCGGGCCTCGTCGTCGAACCCTCCGCCGCGCTCGGCGTCGCGGCGATCCTGGAGGACCCCGCCCGTTTCGCCGGACGCCACGTGGCCACGATCGTGTGCGGCAGCAACGTCGACATGCCCGCGTACCGCGGGTGGGTGGGCGGAGGCCCGTCCCCCGCCGAGAGCTGACCGCCCCCCCGCCGGGGGAGGAGCACCCGGGACCGCGCGCCCGCGCCGCCGGAACCACCCGCCACCCGGTTCCGCGCGCTGAACGGCGTTCAGCCCGTTGACGGTGCAGCAAGCGCTTGCTACGTTGGCGTGCGCTCGCCGCGCCCGTGTGGCAACAGCGGGGACGTCACAGCCCCTCGACCCGCACCCGCGTCAGTAACCGCTTTCATATTTTCCCGCACGCACGCTGATCCGAGCTGCCCGCACACGCACCGGGCAGCTCACCCCCCCACGCACCTTTCGGACGAGAGGTATCAGCACCGTGAAACACACCAGCACCCCCCTTTCCCTCCGCGGACGCGACGTCCGCGCCAAAGCCGCCGCCGGGGTCGCCGCCGCGGGGCTCGCGGCCGCCGGGCTGCTCGCGCTGCACCCCGGCGTCTCGCAGGCGGCGCAGCCGCAAGCGCAGCCGCTCGCACAGCCGCGGCTCAACGCCAACGCGCTGTACGTCGCCCCGAACGGCACCGACAGTGCCGCCGGTACGCAGGCCGCGCCGACCACCCTCACGTCGGCGATCAGCCGGGTCACCGCGGGCGGCACGATCTACATGCGCGGCGGCACGTACAACTACGCGCAGACCGTCACCATCGCCGACGGCAACAACGGCTCCTCCGGCGCCCTCAAGGAGCTGTCGGCCTACCCGGGCGAGACGCCGGTGCTGGATTTCTCCGCGCAGAGCGAGGACTCGGCCAACCGCGGGCTGGCGCTCATGGCGTCGTACTGGCACCTCTACGGGCTCACCGTGCAGCACGCGGGCGACAACGGGATCTACGTCGGCGGCAGCAACAACGTCATCGAGCGTGCCGTGACCGCGTTCAACCACGACACCGGCCTCCAACTCGGCCGGATCGCGTCCACCACCCCGCAGAGCAACTGGCCGTCGAACAACCTGATCGTCAGCTCGGAGTCGCACGACAACGCCGACTCCGACGGCGAGGACGCCGACGGCTTCGCCGCCAAGCTCACCACCGGCACGGGCAACGTCTTCCGGTACGACGTGTCGCACAACAACATCGACGACGGGTGGGACCTCTACACCAAGACCGACACCGGTCCGATCGGCCCGGTGACGATCGAGAACTCCCTGTCGTACGACAACGGCACGCTGTCCAACGGCGGCCAGGCCGGCAGCGGCGACCGCAACGGATTCAAGCTCGGCGGCGAGGACATCAAGGTCAACCACATCGTCCGCAACAACATCGCCTACCGCAACGGCCACCACGGCTTCACCTACAACAGCAACCCCGGCTCGATGACGATCTCGGGCAATGTGAGCATCGACAACACCGAGCGCAACTTCTCCTTCGACGCGGGCACGTCGGTCTTCCGCAGCAACACGTCCTGCCGCAGCGGCTCCGGCTCCAACGACAAGACCGTGGGCGACGCGGACGGCTCCAACCAGTTCTGGAGCGGCACCAACGGCTCGCGCTGCTCCTCCTACGGCGGGGCGCTCAGCTGGTCCTTCGCCTCCGACGGCACCCTCGTGGTGACCTTCGGCGGCTCCACCCCGCCCACGACACCCCCCACCACCCCGCCGACCACCCCGCCGACGACGCCGCCCACCACGCCGCCGACGACCCCGCCCACCGGCGGCACGCTGCTCAGCGACGACTTCGAGGACGGCAACGCCAACGGCTGGACGACCACGGGCGGCACCTGGGCGGTGCGCGCGGCCGGCTCGCACGTCCTCACCCAGTCCACCGTGGCCGGGACCGCGGTCGCGCTGGCCGGGTCGCCGGGCTGGACGGCGCAGAGCGTGCAGGCGTCCGTCACGCCCACGCTCTTCGACGGCTCCGGCGAGTACGTCGCCGTCCTGGCCCGCGCGCGGGACGCCTCCGACTACTACGCCCTCGTGCTGCGCGACGCGAACAAGGCCGAGATCCGCCGTGTCTCGGGCGGTACGAGCAAGGTGCTGGCGAGCGTCTCCTTCCCGGTCGACACCGGCACCACCTACACCGTGCGGCTGTCCGCCCAGGGCAGCGCGCTGACCGGCTACGTCAACGGCGCGGCCGTGGTGAGCGCGAGCGACGGCACGTACGCCTCCGGTGCGGCGGGCCTGAGCACGTACCAGGGCACGGCCGACTTCGACAACGTCGTGGTCACCACGTCGTAACCGCGTCGTCGCACTGCGTGCGGGCGGTCGGGCCGCGGGAATCGCGGTCTGACCGCCCGCACGCTTTCGGGCGTAGCCTGAGGTGGACAGCGCCTGCTGCCGGTCGGCCCGCGGGAGGTCCTCATGTTCAACATCCTGGAAGATCTGTTCGCGCCGTCCCGCAAGCACACCGACGACGAACGCAACCGCCTGGAGCTGTTCCGCGAGGAGGAGGGCAACGGCGATCCCGCCCGCGGCCCGATAGACCTCTCGTCCGGCAAGGTCGTGATGCGTGCCCAGCGCACGTCCCCGGAGGACGCCCCCACGAGCAGCGCACCGTAACCGCGCGGCTACGCGGCGCCGAACCGGTGCGCGGGCAGCCCCGGCACCGCCGCCGTACGGCGCAGCACCGCGCCGGACAGCGGCCAGCGCGCCAGCTGCTCTTCGCTCAGCCCCCGGGAGGCGGACGTGACGAACATCGTCCGCAGGTCCGGGCCGCCGAAGGCGATGCTCGTCGGCCGCAGCACGGGCAGCCCGACGCGTTCGCGCACGCTGCCGTCCGGCGTGAAGCGCGTGAGGTGGGCGCCGTCCCAGAACGCGCACCACAGGTCACCGGACGCGTCCACCCGCAGCCCGTCCGGGACGCCCTCCAGCGCGGTGGTGTCGGCGAGGACCTCGCGGGCGCCGAGCGCGCCGGTCGCGGCGTCGAAGGCGTAGCGGTGGATCCGGTCGCGGCCGGAGTCGACGACGTACATCCACCGGCCGTCCGGCGACCAGTCGATGCCGTTCGCGCACCGGAAGCCCTCGTCGGCCGCACGGTACGAGCCACCGTTCTCCAGGACGTACAGGCGGCCGTCCGGGCCGGGCGGGTCGTCCTCCAGGGTGCCGGACCAGAAGCGCCCGGCCGCGTCGACGGCGCCGTCGTTGAAGCGGGACGACGGGTGGCCCGGCTCCGGGTCGGCCAGCAGCCGCAGCGCCCCGGTGCGCAGGTCCAGCAGATGCCAGCCCGTCCGCAGGGCCGCGAGCAGCACATGCGGGTCGGCGGTCAGCCCGAGGCAGCCCACGTCCGTCCCGACCCGGGTCACGCGCGGGCCGTCCGCGTCCTCGCGGCGGCTCAGCACCTCGCCCGCGACGATGTCCACCCAGTGCAGGGTGCGGGTGCGCGCGTCCCACAACGGGCCCTCGCCCAGCCGGTGCCGGCCCGCCGAGAAGACCTCGACCCCACCGGCCCCGCCGGGCCCAGCAGCACTGCTCACGAGACGGCTCCCCTCGGCGGGGCGCGCCCCCACCGGTAGTTCCGGACAACCGCGAACCGTATCCGACCAGTTCGCGGCGCATCCGCCCGGGTCCGGGCCGGGCGGATCTGACGGAAGGCTTACGGGCACCCGGCGGGCCGCCCCACCGGGCCGCCGGGCGCCTAGCGTGCGGGACATGCGCGTCCTCGTCACCGGCGGAGCCGGGTTCATCGGCTCCCACATCGTCACCGCCCTCGCCGCCGAAGGCCACGAGCCGCTCGTGCTCGACACCCTGCTGCCCGCCGTCCACCCGGTCCCGCCCGCGATCCCGGCGGGCGCCGCGTTCGTGCGCGGTGACGTCCGCGACGCCGAACAGGTACGGGCCGCGCTGCGCGGCGTGGACGCCGTCTGCCACCAGGCCGCCATGGTCGGCCTCGGCTCCGGCGTCCACGACGCCCCCGCGTACGTCTCCTGCAACGACCTCGGCACCGCCGTCCTGCTCGCCGCCATGGCCGAGGCGGGCGTCCGGCGGCTGCTCCTGGCCGGGTCGATGGTCGTGTACGGGGAGGGCCGCTACGAATGCGCCGAGCACGGAGCCGTACGCCCCGGCCCGCGCCGGGCGGCGGACCTCGACGCCGGGCGCTTCGAACCCCCCTGCCCGCGGTGCGGCGCGCCGCTGCGGCCCGGACTCGTCACGGAGGACGCACCCACCGACCCGCGCAACGTCTACGCCGCGACGAAACTCGCGCAGGAACACCTCGCCGGATCCTGGGCCCGCGCCACCGGCGGGCGCGCGGTGGCACTGCGCTACCACAACGTCTACGGGCCCGGCATGCCCCGGGACACGCCCTACGCGGGCGTCGCGTCCTTCTTCCGCTCCGCCCTCGCCCGCGGCGAGGCACCCCGCGTCTACGAGGACGGCGGCCAGCGGCGGGACTTCGTCCACGTCACGGACGTCGCCGCGGCCAACGTCGCGGCGCTCGCCGCGGTCGGGGACCGTACGGAGGGGATGTGCACCCCCTACAACATCGGCAGCGGCTCCCCCCGCACGGTGGGCGAACTCGCCGCGGCCCTCGCCTCCGCGGCGGGCGGCCCCTCCCCGGTGACCACCGGCGCCTACCGTCTCGGCGACGTCCGCCACATCACCGCGGACTCCGCCGCCGCCCGCCACGACCTCGCCTGGACCCCCCGCACCGCCTTCGCGGCAGGCGTCACCGAATTCGCCACGGCGCCACTGCGCGAGCCGACGAACGCCTCGCCCTGCCAGGGCCAGTAGTACGCCTCGGCCCGCCGACCCGCTAGCAGTGGCGGCGGTACTCCGCCCACTGCCGGGCCGCCGCTCGTACGCCCGACGCAAAGGGGGCGGGGGTCGGCCCGGCCACTTCCTCCCAGTAGTTCGCCTTGGCCTCGGCGAAGGCGGTGACTCCCGCCGACGGCGCGGTGCGCCAGGCATGAACGCTGGAGGCGCACCTCTCCGCCGATGCCGGGCTGTGCTCGCCGGAGGCCACCAGCCAGAGGACCCAGTAGGCGGCGTCCAGCCATGCCGCCCCCCGAGAGCCCCACGCCCAGTCGACCAGCTTGGCGGTAGAGCCCGTCACGATCACGTTGGTGCTGTTCGGGTCCGTGTGCACCAGCGCGTCACCCTCGAAGTGGGATGTGTCGGACGGCTTGGCCACGTAGCCCTTGAGGCGATCGCTCACGGGCCGCAGACCGAGGTCGGGACAGGGCGTCTTCGCTACGGACGTCAGAAGTGCCGCAACGGTACGCAGATCCGGCGACCCGGCGGAGTAGTCGGCGTGGTGGCCGTCCAGTGCTTCGAAGATCAGCAGATCCCAGCCGCAGTCGGTGAGGTGCCAGCGGAGAGCCGGTGACAGCCCGGCCACGTGCGGGTTGATCTCCGCCTCCCGTGCCTGCGTCCACGCGCGTGTGTGGCTCTCCCGGAGGCCCTTGACGAAATAGCTCCCGGTCGCACATAGGATGCGCGCCGCGATTTCGCTGTTGTATCCCTCGCGTACCGATGTCACCTCACTGATCGGCCCCGTGCGCGCCTCGATCCCGGCGACCAGGCGCGAGGGAAGGACGGCAAAGGCGATGCGTGCGGTCGTCACTCTTGCGCTCTCGTCGTGGACGGACTGGCGGACCGGTGCGCGGACCGGTCCGCCAATTGTGAGGGATCAGTTGTACGGGTTGTCGTCGCCGCAGCCCGGCACGGCCCCCGCGGTCAGGCTCTCCACATCATCCACGAAGACCAGCCCGGTCGGCTCGGGAGCCACTCCTGTCACAGGGGTGGGCTTGTCGACCCGGGGTCGCGTGGTGATCTCCACGGCTACAGCCGTCATGGAGCATCATCTCCGTTTCCGTGTTGGCAGTAGATTTCGAGCGGTGCCTTCGCTGCCTGGTAGACCCTTGCCAGCGGCCGACATACCCGGCAGGTGTCCGAGAGTCGGCAGCCGCTGCAGCCACCGGAGCGAAGCATTTGGGCATCTGCGATACCGGGCAGACGCAGGAGGCCGTCCAGGCCCTCCGTCAGGAGGTTGACGGGGTTCTCCCGGCCGACTTTGCACATGGTGGCGAAGCCGTGCGGGTCCACGTGGAAGAACGTGTGGCCGGCCGGGCGGCCCCTGAAGACCTCCGACTTGTCGAGCCATCCGGACGCCTGGACGGCGAGCGGGCCCGGTGTCCCCTCGTAGGTGGGGGAGATGTTGGCGTACTCGGTGAACCAGGTCGCGTACTCCTCGGCAATGGCCCGCATCGCCGGTACCTCTTGGGCGTTGCGCTTGGTGATGATGAGCGCGATTTCCACCGCGACGTCCGCGGCCTTTGCGGCCTGAAGTCCGCGCATCAGCAGATTGAACGCCCCGCGCTTGCGCGTGAGCGCGTCGAAGCTGTCGGCCGTCGCCCCGTAGAGGGAGACGGTCACCTTGTGGGGCCGGTGTCTCGACAGGAGTTCTATGACCTCGGGGCGGTGCAGCCGACTGCCGTTGGTCAGGATCTCGATCAGCATGCCGAGCCCGTATGCGTACTCGTAGGAGTGAAGGAAATCCTTGTCGATGGTGGGCTCACCACCGGTGAACTGGAGCCAGAGAACCCCCGCGTCACGGACCACATCGAGAAGGTGCTCCTTTTCAGCCCGGGAAACACCCTCGAACCGGCGTTCTGCGAGGTAGCAGTGTTCGCAATTGAAGTTGCATCCCTTGTTGATCTCGTACGAAGCGCGGTTGTACTTGTACGGACTGACAGGGCGGACCAACACGGCTCCGGGCACGGCGAGATCGCCTTCGTTCAGCCCCCATGTCTTCTCAGCCGCCGGCAGCAGCCACGTCGGAAGGCTGCCCCCGGCACCCACGGCCTCGGCGATCTCGATGTACATGGCGGAGGGAAGTCGGATGGCTCTGCGGGCCCCGGGGCGCACGAGCACGAAGGTATTGTTCTGCGGGCTGGCGATCAGTTCGTGCATGGGCTCTCCCGATACGCCGCTGACGGGTGGATCTCCGGCACACGCTCCTCCCGGAGCACGTCGTTGAGGTGCTCCAGGAGGTCCGAGGCGACGCTGAGCTCAGCGTCGAGCCACGCCCCCGGGCCGACTCCACGGCGCGGTGGCCTACTGAGGCACACGCTAGAAACTGCTGACCACCCGTCACAGCGCCGTATCGCCCTACCTTTGCGATCAAGTAGGGCACAGCGTCCTACCCGATGAGTCCGAGGCGATCCGCCAGGCCCAATACCGGCGCATCCCGGCGCCGAACCCGACCGCGCAGATCCTCCACCAGGCGGCGCGATGTGGAGTGATAGCGCATCCACTCAGGGGCGTTCTGCTCAGCCAGCAACAGGGCCCGCGTCGCAGCCACGTCGTCGTCGAGGTCGAAGTGGGCCAAAGCCCGGTCGACGTGGAAACGGGCCCGCCACGTCGGCGGGAGGGAACCGAGGGCCGGAACTGCACGCGCGGCGCGAATCGCCTCGTCGCTGCGTTCCAACTCGACGAGGAAGTTCACCTTCGCCACTCCGGCGTTTGTCGGGCCGAAGGGCGTCGCGTACACCATCAGATCGGCACCGATGCTCGCGGCCGCACCGGTCGCCATGTTCAGCAGATCACTGACCTGACGCTCCTGCCGCACCGCCGCCGTGGCCGCGCGCAGGAGCAGAACACCCCACAAGGCCAGGTCCTTGGGAGCAGACCGGAAGCCCGGCTCGATCTGCTCAGCACGCAACACCGCCACGCGCTCGGCATCTTCGAGCCTGCCTTGCTTGGTGAAGATCCACGACAGTGTGGACGCGGCGAGCGTTTCCAGGTCCGGATCGTCACAGTGCCTTATCGCGGCCCAAGAACGTTCCATCGCCGTAAAGGCTGCATCCTCCTTGCCAAGTGCTGTCAAGGTGGTAGCAGCCACCTGGTAGGCCACGGCCAGGACCGATTGCGCCGCGGCAGCGTCGGAACCCGTGGAGGCGTGAACGACAGCACGCGCGTCGCTGATCAGCTGCGGCAAGAGCTTCCCGATCTCGCCCATGCGGCCCTCACGCCGGATCACCTCAGTGGATGCGAGCGACGCTTGCAGCTCCGCAAGTGTCGGCGGATCTTCCGGGTCCGCCTCTCCACCCATGAGATCCGAAAGTGGAGACACCGCCTGTCGCAGGGCAAGCACCGAAGGCAGCTCCGATTCCGTGTGGTGACCGGCCTCGAACGTCGAGGGCTGACCCACGAGAAACGACGGCTCGGTGTCCAGCGCTCTGGCCAAGGCGTTGATCGTGGTCAACCTCGCCGATGTCCGCCGTCCCTGCTCCAGTTTCCGCACCACATCAACCGAGACCCCGGCCTCGTGGGCCAGCTCCTCTTGCGTGAAGTTCCGCCGGAGCCGCAACTCCGCCACACGGTCGCCGATTCCGGACTCGAATACGCCCACGCCTACCCCCGGGCAAAGGATGGTCCCTCCACGGTACGCCGCCCGGTCCCGACGGCCGAACGACCGCCCGGACCACGGCAGCAGGTCCCCCCTCAGGGAAGGGGCGTGCCCAGGGGGAGGGCGACGTCGAAGCGGCAGCCGCCGGGGACGTTGTGGACGTCGGCGCGGCCTGCGTGGGCCTCGACGATGCCGCGGACGATCGCCAGGCCGAGGCCCGCGCCGGAGGGCGGGGTCCGGGCGGGGGTGCCACGCCATCCGGTGTCGAAGACCCGCGGCAGGTCCTGTTCGGGGATGCCGCCGCACGCGTCGGTCACGGACAGCAGGGCCGTTCCGTCGTGGCGGCTCACGGACACCGCGACGGTGCCGTCCGGCGGGGTGTGGCGGATCGCGTTGGTCAGCAGGTTCGCGAGCACCCGCGTCATCTCCTTGCCGTCCACCTCCACCGGCACGTGCGCGATGCGGTCGCCCACCAGCCGTACCCCGCGTTCGCGGGCGAGCGGATCCGCGCCGAGCATCGCGTCGGCCGCGAGGTCGCGCAGCGAGACCCGGCTCGGGCTGAGGGTGAGGGCGCCCGCGTGGATGCGGGAGAGTTCGAAGAGGTCGCCGATCATGCCGCCGAGCCGTTCGACCTCGGTGCGGATCTGGCGGTGGTAGCGGGCGGGGTCGGCCGCCATGCCGTCCTCCAGTGCCTCGGCCATCGCGCGCAGCCCGGCGAGCGGGGTGCGCAGGTCGTGCGAGATCCAGGCGACGAGCTCGCGGCGCGACGACTCCAGGGCGCGTTCGCGTGCGCGCGAGTCGGCGAGCCGGTCGCTGGTGGCGGCCAGTTCGCGGGTGAGCGCGGCGAGTTCGGCGGTCGCCGGGACGGGCGGGGCGGCGAAGCTGCCGCCGTCCCCGAAGGCGCGCGCGGCGAGGGTCAGCGCGCGGCTGCGGGCGACCACCCAGCGGCCCATGAGCAGCGCGGTCGCGAGCGACACGACCGCGGCCATGGCCGCGACGAGCGTGACGACCCGCAGGTCGTGCGGCGACAGGAACATCGCCTGGGCGACGGCCAGCGTGCCGCCCAGCATCGTCGTGACGGCGACGACCGCGACGACCGCGAGCGACACGGCGACGGACCGGTGCCGTACGAGCCGCAGCGCGACCGCTCCCGACAGGCCCGCGCACGCGGCGCCGCCGAGCGCGAACAGGGCGATGAGCGCGATGTCCTTCATGACGCCGCCGTCCCGCCCGCCGTGGGGGCGGCCGCCTCCTCCGTGCCCGGCGGGGGGTCGAAGCGGTAGCCGACGCCCCACACCGTGCGGATCAGGCGGGGGGCCGCCGGGTCGTCCTCGATCTTCGCGCGGAGGCGGCGGACGTGAACGGTCACCGTCG
This sequence comes from Streptomyces sp. NPDC004031, assembly GCF_053604375.1. Classification (NCBI taxonomy): domain Bacteria; kingdom Bacillati; phylum Actinomycetota; class Actinomycetes; order Kitasatosporales; family Streptomycetaceae; genus Streptomyces; species Streptomyces sp. NPDC004031. The sequence continues at coordinate 111,526 of NZ_JBSGHL010000021.1, forward strand.
ACAGGTCGCCGAACTCCCAGCCCCACACCACACGCATCAGCTCCTCCCGGCTGTGGGCCCGGCCGGGGTGCGCCAGGAACCAGGCCAGCAGGTCGAACTCGCGCAGGGTGAGGGTCAGTTCGGCGGCGCCCTTCACGGCGCGGCGGGCGCCGGTGTCGACGGTGAGGCCCGCCGCGCGCAGCACGCCCGTGGGGCCGGGCGGGGTGCCCGGTCCGGAGCGGGCGCGGCGCAGCACGGAGTCCACCCGCAGGACCAGCTCGCGCGGGCTGAACGGCTTCGTGACGTAGTCGTCCGCGCCCATTTCGAGGCCCGCGATGCGGTCCTCCTCGTCGCCGCGGGCGGTGAGCATGATCACCGGCAGCGGGTGGCCGGCCCGCAGCCGCCGGCACACCTCCAGGCCGTCGATGCCGGGCAGCATCAGGTCCAGGACGACGAGGTCCACCGCCCCCGCGGCGGCCTCGGCGAGCGCGGCGGGGCCGTCGGGGGCGTGCAGGGCGGTGTGGCCGGCCCGGCGCAGATAGCCGGTGACGACCTCCGCGACGGTCGGGTCGTCGTCGACGACCAGGATCCGGGCCGGTGCTGCTGGCGTACTCATGCCCTCCAGCCTCGCACCGGGCCGCCGTGTGCGGCCTGCCCGGGAGCGCGGGACGGCCCGGCGTCCGCGTTTCGTAAGGAGTCCGTGTCCGCTATGTCCGCCGGGAATTCCTACGGTTGCAGGCGTGACATCTCACCGTGTGGACGCCGCCTCCGCCTCCGCGATCCCGGTCCCCGTCCCCGTCCCGGTACGGGCCGCGGATCCCGCCGCCGGAGCGGCGGGCGCGGCCCCTTCCGTGGACGTCGTGCTTCCCTGTCTGGACGAGGCCGCGGCCCTGCCGTGGGTGCTCGCGCGGATCCCCGCGGGGTGGCGGGCCCTGGTCGTGGACAACGGTTCGCGGGACGGGTCGGCGGAGGTCGCGCGGCGGCTGGGGGCGGTCGTCGTGGCGGAGGCGGAGCGCGGGTACGGCGCGGCCTGTCACGCCGGGCTGCGCGCGGCGACCGCCGACATCGTGTGCTTCTGCGACTGCGACGCCAGCCTCGACCCCGGTCTGCTCACCCGCTTCGTCGGGGCGGTCGCGCAGGGCCGGGCCGATCTCGTGCTCGGCCGCCGCCGTCCGGTGTCCCGCGGCGCCTGGCCCGTCCACGCCCGGACCGCCAACGTCGCGCTCTCCGTCCTCCTGCATCGCCGTACGGGTCTGCGGCTGCACGACCTCGGCCCGCTGCGGGCCGCCCGCCGCGAGGCGCTGTTCTCCCTCGCCCTGACCGACCGGCGCAGCGGCTACCCGCTCCAGACGGTGGTGCGCGCCGCCGACGCGGGGTGGCGGGTGCGCGAGTACGACGTCCCGTACCTCCCCCGGGAGGGCAGGTCCAAGGTCACCGGTACCTGGCGCGGCACCTGGCAGGCCGTGCACGACATGCGCGCGGTGCTGGCGGAGCCCCCGTACGCCCCCGGTGTGCCGTGCGCGGCGGACGGGAGCGGGCGGTGACGGACCTCGTGGTGATCGCCAAGGAGCCCGTCGCCGGGCGGGTGAAGACGCGGCTCATGCCGGACTTCTCGGCCGCCGAGGCCGCGGCGCTCGCGGCGGCGGCGCTCGCCGACACGCTCCGCGCGGTCGCGGCGACGCCCGCGCGGCGGCGCCTGCTGGTGCTCGACGGGCGGCCGGGGGCGTGGCTGCCGGACGGCTTCACCGTCGTCCCGCAGTGCGCGGGCGGGCTGGACGTACGGCTGGCCGCGGCCTTCGCCGCGTGCGCGGGGCCCGCGCTGCTGATCGGCATGGACACCCCGCAGGTGACCCCCGCGCTGCTGCGTACGGGCACGGACTTCGCCGGGCACGACGCGTGGTTCGGCCCCGCCGCGGACGGCGGCTTCTGGGCGCTGGGCCTCGCCGTCCCCGACCCCGCGCTGCTGCTCGGCGTGCCGATGTCGGTCGCGGAGACGGGCGCGGTGCTCGCGGCCCGCCTCCACGCGGCGGGCCTGCGCACCGGCCGCCTGCCGGTCCTGCGCGACGTGGACACCGCCGCGGACGCCGCGGCGGTCGCGGCCCTGTGCCCGGACGGCCGCTTCGCCGCGCTGCACGCCCGGTTGACGGGACGCGGTGCGGCGGCGCGCGGTGCTGCCCGGCCCGGGTCCGGCACGGACGACCTGGCGTGCGGCGGGGCAGCGGGCCCTTCCGCGGGTTCCGTCGGCGTCGCGCCGCCTGTCCGGTCGGCGGGACGCCGGGACGCGGCGGACCCGGCGGCGGGCGGGCGCGGCCCGGTGCACGGCGGGGTGACAGGCGCCCCAACGGCTGCCGTCGCCCCCGCGGTTGCCGTCGCCTCCCCGGCTCCCGTCGGCGCCGCGTCGGCGGGTGGCACGGGGGCCGCCGGGCCCGCGGCGGGGGGCGCCGCGGGCGGTGCCGGGGGGGCGGCGCGGTGATCGAGGCAGGGGGCGGGGCCGTCGTCGTGGGGGTGCGGGGCGGGGCGTGGGGGGAGGACGCGTACGACCGGGCGCTGCGGGCGGGCGGGGGACCGCTGTTCCTGCGGCGGCGGGACGGCTGGCTGCTGCCGCTGGAGGTCGAGCGCTGGCTCGCGGACGCGGACGCCGCCGACGAGAGCGTGCTGGCCCGCTGCCGGGGTGCCGTCCTGGACATCGGGTGCGGGCCCGGCCGGCTCGTCGCCGCGCTCGCCGGACGCGGCCACCGCGCGCTCGGGGTGGACGTCAGCTCCGCGGCCGTGCACCGGACGGTGCTGCGCGGTGGAGCCGCGCTCCACCGCTCCGTCTTCCACCCGCTGCCCGGGGAGGGCCGTTGGGCCACCGCCCTGCTGCTGGACGGCAACATCGGCATCGGCGGCGACCCGGCGGCGCTGCTCGCCCGCGTCGCCGAACTCCTCGCGCCCGGCGGCCGGCTGGTCGCCGAGGCGGCCGCGGTGGAGGTGGACGAGCGCTGCGAGGTCCGTCTCGACGGCGGCCGCGGTGACCTCGGCGCCCCCTTCGCGTGGGCCCGCCTCGGCCCCGCGGCCCTGCGCCGTACGGCCGACGCCGCCGGCTGGACCACGACCCGCGCCTGGCGCGCGGCCGACCGGCACTTCGCCGAACTGCGCCCGCCGCAGGCGTAGTCCGGCCCCGGGAGCGGAGGCCGCGGGAAGCCGTCAGGCTCCGGCGGAGCCCGCGTTCGCGTGGGCCGGGAGGGCGCCGCGGGCGGCGGGCCATATCCGTCCCGCGTCCGCCCGGGTCAGGCGGCCGACGACGGTACGGCCCCTGCGGATCTCGACCACCGCGGCCGTACCGCGGGGCGCCAGCCGGTCGTCGGCGAGCAGCAGCGCGTCCCGCGTCTGGGCGGCGTGCCCGACACGGGCCTCGGCGTGCCCCGCGTCCAGCGACGTCACCTCGTACGCGTCCGGCGCGGCCGGGTCGTCGAGCAGCAGCACGTCGGCGGGCGCGAGGGTGAGGACGAGCCGCTGCCCGTCGAGCACGTCGACGCGGTCGCCGGCACCCGCCCGGAGCCAGGCCGCGGCGATACCGGCGGCCTGGGCGAGACCGCGCGCCTCCCGCACGTCCGAGGGGTTGCGTGGCCCGACCGGGCGTACGACGTCACGGCGGAGGCGGTAGACGGGCGCGGCCTCCCGGCCGGGCGGCGCGTCCGGTGCGTCCGGGTCGATCAGCAGCAGGGGCGCGGACGACGCGATCGTCACGGCGCCCCACGCGCCGGCGAGGCGGTAGCCGTCGGCCGTCGCGGTGAGGGCGTCGACGCCGCCGTGGTCCCGGGAGCCGTCCGGATCCGTCGTCGGCGCGGCTCCCCGGCCGGTCCAGCGCAGCTCGCGGACCTCGGGGAAGACGAGGTCGGCCGGGACGCAGCAGGCCCGCCTGCCCGGCGGCGGCGGCCGGTACCGGGGGTGTTCCGGCAGCAGGTGGAGTTCCAGCCGCACCGTCAGCACACCGGGGTGCGCGGCGATGTCCAGGACCCGGCTGTCCTCCAGGCGGACGTGATCGAAGGCGGGGATGTCCGCGATGTCCGGGTAGGGGTTGGTGGTTACGGTGCTCTCCTCACGGGGTGGCTGGGGCCATGATGCCCGCCGCGCCCCCGGACACGTCAGCGGCGGCGCGGGCCGTGGGACGGGCGGGCCGCGCGGCGGGCACGCAGGGCCGCCGGGACCGCCGCCGCGAGGGCCGCGAGCGCGGTCGCCGCCAGGAGGACGAGCAGGTTGCGCGCGTACGGCAGCGGCAGCACCGAGGGGTTGGCCGTGGGCCCGGGGCGGAGCAGCGCCGGGAGGGTGACCAGCAGCAGGCTGCCGCCGGTGAGCAGCGCCGTGCGGACCGCCGCCCGCGCGCGCAGCCGCGCCACGGCCAGCCCCGCCGCCAGCACCACGGGGGCGATCACGGCGTCGTGCAGCAGCACCGCACCGGCCAGCCACTCCAGGACGGGATACGGGTCGCGCACCCGCGCGAGCAGCCGTCCGCCCATGGCCAGGAGGAAGAGGCCGGGCACGGCCAGCCCGGCACGCAGCCAGACCATGGCGGGCACAGGACGGTCCCGGCGGAACCGGCGGAGTCCGGCGCGGCGGGCGCCGCACCCCCGCACCCCGGCGGCGACCCGCGCCCCCCAACGGCGGGTATCGGCAGCGGACTTCATGGTGCCTCCGGTGGTGTGATGGGGGACACCCCGTCGTCCCGCGGGAGTTCGGGGCGCCGCCGTACGGCCGCGCCTGCGGCGGGAGTTCACCGGATCTCCAGGCGGGTGACCCATTTCGTCTGGAGGACGCCGGGGCGGTTCGGGGCGATGATGCGGGCCGGGTGGCCGTGGTCGGGGGTGAGGGCGGCGCCGTTCAGGCGCAGGGCGAGGAGGGTCAGGGGGTCCCACGCGTATTCGGGGCCCATGTCCATGACCCGGTAGGCACCGTGGCGTTCCAGGGAGACCACGCGCACCGCGGAGTTCCGCTGGGCGCCCGCGCGGTGCAGCAGGTCGCGCAGGCGGACGCCCTCCCAGTGGGCGTTCACGCTCCAGCCCTCGACGCAGGCGATGGGCAGCCGCGCCGCGGTCTGCGGGAGGGCGGCCAGTTCGGGCAGGGCCAGGCGCAGCGGCGCGGCGCCGCCCGTGACGTCGAGGTGCCAGTCGCGTACGGCGGCGGCCGTCACCCCGGCCGCCGCCGCGGTCCGGTTGACGGGCAGGTGCTGCGGGCCGTGGTCCGGGTGGCGGGGGGCCAGCAGGTCCAGCCGGGCGAGCGGGGTGAAGGACTGGCCGGCGGTCGTCACCGTCACCGCGCCGACCGCCACGCCCAGCCCGGCCAGCAGCGCCCGGCGGTCGGGGCCGTCGCGCTCCTCGGCGGGCAGCGCCCGGGTTCCGGCCGACCGGCGGGTCCAGTGCGCGGCGATCTGCGGCGCCTTCGCCGCGAGGTGCAGCAGCAGCGCGCCCGCCAGGACGTACGCCACCGCGTAGTGCACGGGCACGAAGGAGAAGGGCCAGGGGTACCACTGGACGATGTTGAGCAGTCCGCTGAAGACCTCCAGCATCGCGGCGGCCACCAGGACGGCGACCGCGAGGCGTTCCAGCGCGTGCGGCACCGAGCGCACCGGCGGCCAGGCGAAGAGCCGCGGGTAGACCGTCCACAGCTTCGCGAGCAGCAGCGGGATCGCGGCGAGGCCGGACGCGATGTGCAGGCCCTGCGTGAGGCGGTAGCCCCACACGGGGCGGGTCGGGAAGCGGCCGGACATCCAGCCGGCCGGGTGCTGGAGGAAGTGGCTGACCAGGCCGGTCACGAAGCACACCAGCAGCGCGCCGCCGAGCCACCGGCCGATCGCGGTGGCCGTCCGCGGGTCGTGCAGCCGCCCGGAGAAGGCGGGCGGCGGGGCCGCGCGCAGCCGGGCGAGCAGGGTGCGCGGGTGCGGGTCTCCGGTCGTCGTCCTCATGCCGCCATGCAACCCCCGCACAGCGGCCCCTGGCCCGGACGGACACCTTACGAATCACGGACGCCCGCCGTCCCGCCGCGGGCCCGGACCGACTCCTTACGAATCGCGGACGGCCGCCGCCGTCCCCCGCGTTCGGCCTCCCCGCGGTGCCACGGTGATCAGGTGACCACCCCAGCCGACACCCCCCGCCCCCGCTCCCGCCCCCGTCTCCGCGTCCTGCTCACCCTCCTCCCGCTCGCCGGGCTGTGCGCCGCCCTGGTCTGGACGCTGCGGGCCGGGGGGACCGGGTACGCCGCCGGGAGCACCCTCCTGACGTGGCGTTACGCGGCCTGCTGGGGGCTGTTCTGCGCGGCCGCGGTGGCGTTGCGGGCCGTGCCGCGCCACCGCGTGGGGGCGCTCGTGGTCGCCGGGGGAGTGGCCGTCGCGCTCACCGGGCTGGTCGCGCCGCCGCGCACGAGCACGGACGTCTACCGCTACGCGTGGGACGGGCGGGTGCAGGCGGCCGGCATCTCGCCGTACGACCACGCGCCCGCCGACCCCGCGCTCGGCGCGCTGCGGGACGGCTGGCTCTTCCCGGCGCCGCAGGACTGCGGGCGGCGCGAGCTGGCGAAGCTGCCCGGCGGGGGCTGTACGCGGATCAACCGGCCGGGTGTGCACACGATCTACCCGCCCACGGCCGAGCTGTACTTCCTCGGGGTGCACGCCGTGTCCCCGCACGGCGTGCGCTACAAGGCGCTGCAGATCGGCGGCGCCGCCCTGTCGGTGGTGACCACGGTGCTGCTGCTGCGCGTCCTGCGGCGGCGCGGCGACCCGCGGTGGGCGGCGTACTGGGCGTGGTGCCCGGCGGTGCCGGTGGAGGCGGTGAACAACGCGCACGCCGACGTGCTCGCCGCCGCGCTGTCGGTCGCGGCGCTGGGCCTCGCGGTGCGCCGCCGCGGTACGGGCGCGGGCCTGCTGGGCGCGGCGATCGCGGCGAAGCTGCTCCCGGCGGTGCTGCTGCCGGGCGCGCTGTCGGGGGTGCGGCGGTGGCGGGACGCGGCGCTGACGGTGGGGACGGCGGCGGGTGTGACGGCCGCGCTGTACGCGCCGTACCTGGCGGTGTCGCACTCCTCCGTGCTGGGCTACCTCGGCGGCTACGCGCAGGAGGAGGGCTACGACGACGCGGGCGCGGGCCACCGCTACGCGCTGCTGCGGCTGGTGCTGCCCGACGCGTGGGCGCTGCCCGCCGTCGCGCTGGTGACCGCGGGCGTGGCCGCGTACACCGTGCGCCGCGGGGACCCGGAGCGCCCGTGGCGCGGCGCGCTGACCGTCACCGGGACGGCGTTCCTGCTCATGACGCCCGGCTACGCCTGGTACGCGCTGCTGCTGGTCGCGCTCGTGGCGCTGGACGGGCGGTGGGAGTGGCTGGGCGTGGCCGTCGCGGGGGCGGCCGCGTACCTGCTGACCGCGCACTTCGCGGACACCTGCGGATACGCCTACGGGGCCGCCGCCGTGCTGGCGGCGGCCGGGGCCGCGGGACGCCGGGTCAGGCGCCGGGACCCTGCGCGGGAAGGCGCGCGGCGGCCTGGTCGCGGGCCGCTTCCAGGACCGCGAGGAGCAGTTCCTTGCTGGAGGAGCGGTTCCGTACGTCGCACAGCACGACGGGCGTCGAAGGGTCCAGGTCCAGCGCGGTCCGCACCTGTTCGCTGGAGCAGTCGCGGCGGCCGTTGAAGCAGTTGACGCCGATCGCGAAGGGGATGTCGCGCGACTCGAAGAAGTCGATCGCGGCGAACGACGCCTCCAGCCGCCGGGTGTCCGCGAGCACGACGGCCGCCAGCGCGCCGGTGGCCAGGTCGTCCCACATGAACCAGAAGCGGTCCTGCCCGGGGGTGCCGAACAGGTAGAGGACCAGCTCGGGGGCGATGGTGATGCGCCCGAAGTCCATGGCGACGGTGGTCGAGACCTTGCCCTCGATGCCGGACAGGTCGTCCACGCCGAGGCTGACCGTCGTCATGCGTTCCTCGGTCTCCAGCGGAGGCACCTCGCTGACCGAGCCCACCAAAGTCGTCTTGCCGGCACCGAAGCCGCCCGCTATGAGGATCTTCAGTGCGGTCGGCATGACCGGTTCAGAGCCGACGGATAGCATTCATCACCTTTTCAATGATTTCCACGCTGGGTCGGTCCTCCTGCCCTGGCGGGGCCTGGACCAGGATGAGCGAGGCGTGCAGCAGATCCCCGCAGAGGATCTTCACCACGCTCACCGGCAGGTCGAGGTGCGCGGCGATCTCGGCTATCGCCACCGCGCGGTTGCGGCAGAGCTCCAGGATCTGAACCGACTCCGGTTCCAGGTGCCCCTGGCCCGGCTCGTCCACATACCGCGCGGCGACCAGCGTGATCAGTGAGAAGTTGTGCCTACTGTGCCGGGTGCGTCCGCCGGTGATGGCATAAGGCCGCAGGTGGCGTCCCGTCTCCTCGTCGTCGTGCCACCGTGGCTCACGCATCCTGGACGAGACCGCCGGGCTGGCTCGGCACCCGGGGCGCAGCGCTCAGGTACTGGCCGACCTGCTTGACGAGCGTGCCCATCTCGAAGGCCATGACCCCGACGTCGACGCCCTCCGACGCGATCGCCGCCAGGCGGGCACCACGGCCCGCCGCGGTGACGAACAGGAAGGCCCGCTCCATCTGGATGACCGTCTGCTGCACCTCGCCGCCCTGGAAGTGGCGTGCCACCCCGCGGGCGAGGCTGTGCATGCCGGAGCCCACGGCCGACAGGTGCTCGGCGTCGTCCCGGCGCAGGTCCTTGGACTTCCCGATGAGCAGGCCGTCCCCGGACAGCACGATGGCGCAGCGGATTTCCGGGACGCGGTCCACGAGCGTGTCGAGGAGCCAGTCCAGTTGAGGTCCGGGCTGCACGTGCTCAGTCATTGAAGTCTCCCTCCCATTGGCCGGCACCCGAATCCCATTGGTTGCCACCCGACCTCCACGAATCCTCCGGCGGCCTGGTCGCACCGCCCGGCTCGCTCGCCTCGGGCGTCCTCGCCCGCTGCAGTCCCTGCTGTATCGCGATCATCGCGCGCGCCGACGCCTCGGGGGAGATGCCGCCCGGCTGGCCGTCACCGCCGCGCTGACCGCCGGCGGTGCCGGTGCCACCGCCGTTGCCCTCCATCTCCGTGGCCTCCCTGCGCAGTTGCTGCGCCAGGCTGGCCCCCCGGGTCCGGTGCGGCAGCACCGGCGGGGTCGTCAGATGACGGTTCGGGTCGCTGACTCCGCCCGGCGCGGCGGCCGGGGCCGCGGGCCGCCCGGGGGGAGGGGGAACCGGGCCGGTGCTCGGGCTCAGGCCCGCGCCCCGCCCGGCCGAGGCCGCTCCCATGGGGGTCGCCATCGGCGGCGCCGCGTACTCGCCGGGACGCGGCGGGCCCGCCGGGTAGCCGCCGCGGTCCTGGCCGCCGGGCGCGTCGCCCCGCACGGCGGCGCCCCGGATCGTGTCCGGCCGCTGGGGCTGCGGCTGGGGCTCCGCCCGCCGCGGCTCGGGGCGGTAGGGCTGCTGGGGGTGCTCCTGGCCCGCGGACTGGCGGTGCGCCGGGTGCTCCTCGGGCGCGACCCAGCCGGTGGCCGCGGGGCCGGTGGCGGGGGTGCCGGCGGAGATGCCGGGCGCGGGGAACTCCGAGGTGGCGGGCAGCAGTCCGGCGCCGCCGTACTCGGGGAAGCCGCTGTGGTCCGGGATCCGGGTGTGGGTCAGCGGCGTGCCGTCGTCGGGCGCGCCCGCCGTCACCAGGTCCCGGGCCGCGGACGGGTCCGGTGCGCTCGCCGCGGCGCCGACCGCCGGGGCGGGCGCCTCGCGCCGCCCGGCGTCCATCGCCATCATGCCGCTCGCGCTGGCCGCCGACTTGAGCTGGTCCAGGACCGGCGAGTCCAGCTCCTCCAGCAGCGCGCTGGGCAGCAGGACGACGACCATCGTGCCGCCGTACACCGAGTCGCGCAGCTCGACCTTGATGCTGTGCCGCTCGGCGAGCCGGGCGACCACGAAGTGGCCGAGCCGGGGGTCCTCGCTGAGCGCGCGCATGTCGAGCTTGGGCGGGTGCGCCAGCAGCGCGTTGGCGTGGTCGATGACGTCCTGCGGCATGCCGAGGCCGTGGTCCTCGATGTGCACGACCAGGCCCTTGGCCACCTGCGTGGCGCTCACCGACACCTGGGTGTCCGGCGGGGAGAAGGCCGTACCGTTCTCGATCAGCTCGGCGAGCAGGTGGGTGACGTCGGCGACCGCGCGCCCGGCGAGGGCCATGGGCCGCTCGGCGGGCAGGTTCTTCACCCGGACCCTGGTGTACTGCTCGGTCTCGGCGACGGCGCTGCGCAGCACGTCGATGATGGAGACCGGGGTGGCCATCCGCCGGTTGGGCGGCGAACCGCTCAGGATCACCAGGCTCTCGGCGTGCCGCCGGACGCGGGTCGCGAGGTGGTCGACCGCGAAGATGTCCTTCAGCAGGTCGGAGTCCTCGTGCTTGCGCTCCAGGTCGTCCAGCAGCGAGATCAGCCGGTGGATGAGGCTCTGGGTACGGCGGATGAGCTGGCCGAAGACCTTCTCGCCGCCCTCCCGGCCGAGGGACTGGCGCAGCATGTGGTCGGCGGCGACCCGGCCCAGCCGGTCGATCGACGCGGCGAGCTTCTGCACCTCCTCGGCGGACGCGGGGCCCTGCGGGGGCTGCATGGCCGTCGGGTCGATGCGCTCGCCGGCCTCGATCCGCGCCATGAGCCGCGGCAGCCACTGCCGGGACAGCTCGTCGGCGTGCGTCTGGAGCACGGCCAGCCGCCGGGCCAGCATCTTGCGGTCGCGCAGCGACAGGTACGCGCCGCCGGCCAGCGCCGCGAGCGTGGCGAGCGAGCCGAGCAGCAGGCCCAGCAGGGCGTTGTCGGCCCGGTGCGAGGCGGCGTCGGACAGGTCGCTCAGCGCGTCGCTGCTCAGCGTCTGGAGGTTGCCGGTCACGGTGGTCGCGGCGGTGGGCCAGGCGGAGACGGAGCCGGGCAGTGCGGTGCCCTGCGCGGCGGCGACGGCGTCCTCGATCTGGGTGAGCGAGGTGAAGCTGATGCTCTCGGTGATCCGTGTCCAGCTCGCGGAGGTGCCGGCGGGCAGGTCGGTCGCGTTCATGCCGGCGCGCAGGGCGCGCTGCACGGCGAGGGCGTCGGTGAACTGCTGGCGGGCGGCGGCGTCCAGCTTGCCGGTGGGGGCCGCGGCGGACAGCAGCGCGTCCTCGCGGGCGAGCATCTCGGCGATCTGCGCGACCGAGGCGGTGGGGGCCGCGCCGCGCGCGAACTCGCCGTCGTCACTGCGCAGCGAGGCGTTCAGCAGGCTGATGCCGTCGGACACCGTGCTGGTGAAGTACTGGAAGGCGTCGGTCGACGACAGGGTCTTGCCGTCGATCGAGTTGCGGCGCTCGGGCAGGAAGACCAGGGCGTCGTCGAGCGCCTTCGCGGACCCGCGGGTCGCGCTGTCGAGCGCGGAGGGTGACGACCGGCGGTAGTCCTGCACCGCCGCGTCGGTCCGGGTGCGCGCGTCGTCGAGGTCCTTGCGGGCCGCGTCGGTGTACCCGGCCTGCCAGATCGCCGTGAAGCGGCGCTCGGCCTGGAGCCGGGCGAGCACGGTCTGGGCGGGGCGGGCGACGGCGGACGTGCTGTCCGCCTCTGAGCTGAACTGGCTGTGCCCGTCGACGAGTCCGGTCGCCACATACCCCCACAGTCCGCACAGGCAGACGGCGGGTACGACCAGGGGCAGGGCGAACGAGAATCGCGAAGATCTACGCGGGGCGGACCGGTGACGCGTCAACCGGTCGCGGGAGCCTGGCATCTGATTCCTCGTACGGCAGCGGAGCGCTGGTGTTCTTCGGGGGGTTATGCAAGAAAAATGCCGATTCTTGTCGGCGCGGCAACTTGACTCACCGTCACCGAAGTGGGCTAACGCGGTGACCCTACCAGGATCATGGCGGAGCGTCAGCGTCTGCCTCTGGCAACTACCGGATGACCGAATCCGACCATCCGGATGTTCGAACAGGGCGGCAAAGCCCCGTGGCGCCCGCTATGAGCAGCCACAGGGGCCCCACCCGTCACAGCAGTGACAGAAGTCTAGGCGTGTACAGCGCGCTCGCGGAGACGATCCCGGCGACCATGTCGAAGTAGATCGACGTGAGTTCGGCGTCCGTCTGCACCGCCCGGAGCAGCGACATCCGCTGCTCGTGCGGTGTGAGCTGCGCGACCGCGAGCGTCGCCTCGTACCCGGGGGTGAGAGTTTCGTCACGCTCGGAGCCGAAGTCCTTGAGTGCGGCGTCCAGTTGGGCGGGGTCACCGGTGAGCTTTCCGGCCACGTGCCGGACCAGCGCCTCGGCCTGGAGGAAGGCGTCGCTGATGCCACGCGCGGTGATCGAGTCCTTGTGGTGCCCGGCGTCGCCCACCAGCGCCCAGCCGGGACCGGCCGCCTGCCGGAAGTAGTTCTGCTGGTCGCCGGTGCCGCGCAGCCGCTCGGCCGGCTCCCGGCCGCCGAGCCGCTCGTGCAGCGCGGGCGCGGTCCTGCGCACGTGCTCCCGGTAGTGCCGCAGCGCGTCGGTGCGCACCTCGGCGAAGCGCGGCTGCGGGAAATAGGCCAGTACGAGCGTGAGCCCGTGGTTGGTGGGCACCGCCGCCGTCCAGCTGCCCGGCGCCTCGTACAGCTCCAGATCGGCCGGCACACCCTCGAAGTAGGTGTAGTAGGCGCAGGTGAGCAGCGGGTCGCAGGCGGTGAAGGGCGCCTCGACGAGCCGGGCGACCGTGGAGCGCATGCCGTCCGCGCCGATCACCAGCGGGGCGTGCTCGGCGAACGGCACCTCGCCGTAGCGCCCCTGGACGCCGGTGACCCGGCCGGTGGCGTCCCGCAGCAGGCCCGTGACCCGGCAGTCCTCGCGCAGCTCGACGCCCGCCGCGACGGCCGCCCGCGCGAGGATCGCGTCCAGCACGTACCGGCGCGGGGCGTAACCGGCCCGCTGGCCCTCCACCCCGCGCGCGCAGCCCTCCAGGTGGATGTCGGCGATCTCGTAGACCACGTTCTCCAGCGGCGGGCAGCCCGTCGCGCGCACGTCGTCCAGCAGCCCCCAGCGGGCCAGCGCGGCGACCCCGGGCTGGTGCAGCAGATGGGTGGACAGGGTGTCGGTGCCGGTCTGCCCCTTGTCGAGCAGCAGCACCCGGTAGCCGGCGCGGGCCAGCAGCATGGCGGTGGGTGCGCCGGCACAGCGCGCGCCCACCACGATGGCGTCGAACATGGTGCCTCATCACAGACGTCGGAACGGGGGACATGGTCGTGCCCGTGCTCGGTCCGCCGACGGCACTGTCGGCGGACCCCTTCTTCCTACGACTTCGCCGGGAAATCCTGACGGCTTCCTGACAACTTGTCGACGGCTCCTCCGCGGGGTCCCGGCGGGCGCCCGCGCCGCCGCCCGCTCAGCCGGTACGCGCCAGCACCGCGCCCAGCGCCCGGCGGTCGATCTTGCCGTTGGTGTTGAGCGGCAGGCTGTCCAGCACCGAGATCCGGCGCGGCAGCATGTAGGGCGGCAGCTGGCCGGTGAGCCCGGCGAACAGCGCGTCGGAGCCGAGCCCCGCGCCCGTGACGGCCGCGTGCAGCTCCGGCTCACCGTCCTCGGTGGGCAGCGCCAGCACCACGGCCTCGCGCACCCCGGGCTGCCGCCGCAGCACCTCCTCCACCTCGCCCAGCTCGATCCGGTGGCCGCGGACCTTCACCTGGTGGTCGATCCGGCCCAGGTGGACCAGCACCCCGTCCTGCACGGCGACCCGGTCGCCGGTGCGGTACCAGTGCCGGCCGGTCAGCTCGCCCCCGGTGAAAGGCTCCTGGTCGGGCGTCAGGAAGCGCCCGGCGTTGTTGCCCGGATCCTGGTATCCGGGGAAGCGCAGGTCGCCGCGGACGCACAGCTCGCCGCTGTCAGCGGGCGAGCCGTCCTCGTCGAGCAGCACGAAGTCCAGGTCGCGGTGGATCGTCCCGATCGGCGCGGTGCCGTTCGGGGTCCGCGGCCAGTCGGCGGGATCGGCGGGCAGCTCGTAGGAGGTGCAGGAGATGGTCAGCTCGGTCGGCCCGTACAGCACCTCGATACGGCTCGCCGGGGCCGCCGCCTTCCACTCGCGGGCGGCCGCCAGCGGCAGCGCCTCGCCGCCGAAGACGCTCCACCGCAGAGTCGGCATGCTGCCGGGGCCGAGCGTGCCCAGCCGGGAGGCGAAGGTGATGAGCGAGGGCACCGAGAACCAGTGCGTGAGCCGCAGGTTGTTGACCGTGCGCGCGGGCGACAGCAGCTGCCCGCGGGCGGGCACCACGAGGGTGCCGCCGTCCTGCCAGGCCACGAACAGGTCGTGCACGGAGCCGTCGAAGGTCAGCTCGAAGGTCTGCGAGAGCCGGCTGCCCGGCCCGATGCCGTACCGCCCGGCGAAGCGGTCGAGGTAGCGGGCGATGTTGCGGTGCAGGATCGGCACGCCCTTGGGCGCGCCCGTCGAGCCCGACGTGTAGATGAGGTACGCGACGTCGTCGGGGCCGGCCGGCTGGGCGGGCAGGTCGGGGGCGGGCTCCTTGGCCAGCACCTCCAGCTCGCCGGGGCCGATCCGGGTCACCGGCACCCCGGGGTCGGTGCCGTCCGCCGACGGGTCGGCCACCACCACGTCCAGCTCCGCGGCGGTCGCGATCTGCCCCGTGCGCGCCTGCGGGTGCTCCGGGTTGAGCGGGACGACGGTCGCGCCCAGCCGCAGCGCGGCCAGGTAGCCGGCGTAGGCGGTCACCGAGCGGCCCGCCAGCAGCCCGACCCGGCGCGGGGCGGTGCCCCCGGCGTGCGCGACCAGGTGGGCGGCGAGCCGCTCGGCCAGGTCGCGCAGTTCGCCGTAGCTCAGCCGGTCCTCGCCCACCTCCAGGGCGGTGACGTCGTATCCGTGCTCCGCCGCGGAGCGGGCGAAGCGGTCGTACGCGGTGTTTTCGCCGGTCATCTGGCGCCGGCCTCCAGCCCGCGGGTCCACTGCCGCAGCTCGCCGACGGTACGCAGGCGGCCGAACTCGTCCGGGTCCACCTCCTGGCTGGAGCGTTTGGACAGCTCCACCAGGATGCGCAGCCGGGCGAGCGAGTCGATGCCTATCTCGTTGAGCGTCGAGCCGTCGTCGAAGACGGTTCTGGCGTGCTCGCGCAGCATCCACGCCGCCAGGTCGTTGCTGCCGCCGCCGCTCTCGGCGGCCTGCTGCTCGCCGGGCCAGTAGCGCTGGGTCTGCCACGGGTAGTGGGGGAGCGGGACGAAGTGGCCCGGCGCGCCGAACACCGCCTCCCAGTCCAGCTCCTCGCCCCAGCGGTAGCGCTCGGCGAGCCCGGACAGCGGCTGGCCGCCCAGGCCCGGCAGCCCGGACAGCGCGGCCGTCATCTGCTCGTGGGTCGAGCCGACGACCGCCATCCGGTGCTCCAGGTGCTGGCGGCGGGTGGCCGCGCTGAAGCAGATGTCGCGCAGCGCGTACCGCGAGCCCTCGCCCCAGGGCGCGAGGTAGTCGGCGTAGGAGCGGGCGAGGGCGGTGAGCGCCTCGGGGCTACGCGCGGAGAGCACCAGAAGGTAGGGCGCACCGGGCATCGGCTCGGCCGCCGCCGGGGCGCCGGCGGGCTGCATCTGGCGCAGCACCACATGCGCGTTGAGCGCCGAGGAGCCCTGCCCGGAGACGCCGGCGACGGCCGGGCGGCCGCGGTCGGGCAGCTCGCGCAGCGAGACCGGCACCTCCAGCGGCAGACCGGCCCAGTCGACCCGCGGGTTCGGGGTGCTCATGTTGAGGCTCGCGGGCACCTGCCCGTGCTCCAGGCACAGCACCGCCTTGATGAGCCCGGCCAGGCCGCCGGCCGCCTCGGCGTGCCCGATGTTGGTCTTGAGCGAGCCGACCAGCAGTGGCCGTTCGGCGGGCCGCCCCTCGCCGAGCACCTGGCCCAGCGCGGTCAGCTCCAGCGGGTCGAGGGCGGGCGAGCCGGAGCCGTGCGCCTCGACGAAGTCGACGTCGCAGGGGGCGATCCCGGCGTCCTCGTAGGCCCAGCGCAGCACCGACTGCTGGCCCTCCAGCGAGGGGTTGAGGACGCTGTCGCTGGTCCGGCCGTCGTTGCCGACCGCGCTGCCGCTGATGACGGCGCGGATCCGGTCACCGTCGGCGAGCGCGTCGCCCAGCCGCTTCAGGACGACCACGGCGACGGCGTCGCTGGGCGCGTGGCCGTCAGCCGCGGCGTCACCGAACTTGCTGCGCCCGTCCCCTGACATGGCGCCGGCCTGGCTCATCACCAGGCCCTCGTCGGGGCGCAGCGTGAGGTTGACGGCGGCGGCGACCGCGAGCGGGGTCTCGCCCGCCCGCAGGCTCTGCACCGCCTGGTGGACGGCCACCAGCGCGGAGGAGCACGCGGTGTCCACCACGACGCTCGGGCCGCGGAAGTCGAAGACGTAACTGAGCCGGGCGGGCAGCAGTGAACGGAAGTTGTGGAGCTGGGCGGCGGTGGCGGCCTGCGGGCCCTGGCGCAGCGCGTTCTCCAGGAAGTCCGCGCGGGCGTTGCCGACGAAGACGCCCGTCCGGGAACCGGCGATCAGGTCGGGGCGCTGGCCGGCGTCCTCCAGCGCCTCGTAGGTGGTCATGAGCAACAGGCGCTGCTGCGGGTCGAGTTCGACGGCCTCGGTGGTGGACATGGTGAAGAAACCGGCATCGAAGTCGGCGACGTCGCCGAGATATCCGGCCCGGCGGCTGGCGAGCCGTCCGGGCCGCGGAGCCGCCGAGTGCAGTGTGTCGACGTCATAGCGATCGGGAGGCGTCTCGCCGGTGGCGTCCACCTCGTTGCGCAGCAGTGTCCACAGTGCGTCCGTCCCCGTGGCACCCGGGAGGCGGCAGGACATACCGATCACTGCCACGGACCGCGCGTCCACGTCCGACCTGATCATGGGGAAACTCCTTCAATGCTTCGCCACCATCTGTGTGGGGTGGCGGAGTTGACCTTGCCTTATGGCCTCGGAGCGACTGAACGCGGCCTTACCGCCGTCGGACGGCGGTGACATCGCCGTCCGTCGTCCGGTGTAAGGCCCAGGCGCACGGTGCGGAGTCCGGGGGGACATCGCGTATGTCCGGCTGGCCGAAAAGGTCCTGACCCTGTCTCCGACGGGAGGCCCACAGCACGGACCACACCTGCCCCACCCCACCGTGCCCTTTCTAGCTGGAAATCGGACATATGGCTCGCGACGGCCTGTGGCGACAGCCGCCTCAGTCCACCCCCGTCGGCGGGTCCGGAACACTGCCTTCCAGCCCCGCCGGTGCGCGGTCACCGCATGATTGTCGTACGTAGCCTCGCATCTGCTCGGTTGTCGCTCAAGGAATGGCGGGAAGTGATCGGCGAAGGTTGAAACCAGGAAGTGTTTGGACAGACTCCCGAGTTGGGCATATGCGCCCGGCCGGTGCTCCGGGGCATGGTCACCCGAACGGCAGGATCCGGTCACTGTGGGTGCCCGGCTCGATCGACTGGGGCACGTGATGCGGACAATATCGGAAGGGGTGATCCGTCGGCGCGGCTCTTCTGATTTGATCTGGTGCCATGGATCCCTTGTCCTCCGATCAGGCCCGACTCGCGGGCGAGCAGCGGAAGTTGAGACTGCAGATTCTTGGGCTGAACACCGTCGACGCGGAGGCCACCTTCGACCGCGTCGCCAGGCTGGCGGCCACCTTCACGCAGTCACCTCTGGCCATGGTCAACTTCATCAACGACGAACAGCAGATGTTCCGGGGGATGTACGTCCCCAACGGTGACGACGACGCCCCAGGTCAGGGCGGCATCGTCTTCGACCTGAGCAACATGGCGCGGGAGGCCCCCGGTGACTACGGCTTCTGCCCCCACGTGGTGGCGCAGGGCTCCCAGCTCGCCCTCGAAGACGTCTTCGACTACCCCCGCTTCAAGGGCAACCCGCTGGTCAACGACATGGGTGTGCGCTCCTACCTGGGCACCCCGCTGGTCGACAACACCGGCATGATCCTCGGCACCGTCTGCGTCGCCGACACCAAGCCGCGCGCGTGGGACCGCAAGCTGCGCGCCGGGATGCAGGAGTTGTCCGAGACGCTGCTGTCGGAGTTCAAGCTGCGCGACAGCCTGCTGGCCCAGCAGCAGGAACTGTTCGCCGTCTTCGACGGGGCGCCCTTCCCCATCATGCTCACCGAGGGCGCCGAGCACCTGCTGCGCTACGCCAACGGACGGCAGGGCGCCGCCTTCGGGATGGTCCCGCAGTTCAGCCCCGGCCGCCAGGTGCTGCCCGGCCTGGACTCGGTCGGCGTCTTCAACGCGATGGACGAGGCCTACCGCTCCGGCGCCCCCACGATGATCAACCAGGCGTCCGTCATGACGTACGACGACCCGGCACCGCAGAACTTCAACTTCCTGTGCACGCCCGTGCGGACATCGCCCGGCGCGTCCATCAGCGGGGTGCTCACGGTCGCCATGAACACCACCGGGCAGGCGCACGCCGGCCCCGAGCAGCAGGCGTTCGCGGCCAATGTGCAGGAGCGCTTCGAGCGGCTGGGCGCCGGCGGTCTGCCGGGCGCCCCCAGCTACGGCCTCTGAGCCGGCGCCGCACGCGGCGGGTGCGGCCGCGTCACCACGTGACGCGGCCGCAGACCCTGCCGCCACGGGTCCCGCCGCAGCCGCGGACCCGCCGCCCTTCGGCCGGGGCGTGACATTCCGGCCAATTCACTTGCCCGGCGCAACCGTCGGCGCCCGCAGCCGTCCGTGACCACCTGCCGGACCGGGGCCGCCGGGGCCCGCCCGGCCGCGTCCGCGGCCGCACCGCCAGCCGCCGGGGCCCGCCCGGCCGCGCCGGGGGCCGCATCCACGCGTATTCCGCCGCTCCGGCCATTCGCCCGTCCCGCCCGCGGAACCACCGCCGCCGTGCCGTGGAATTCCGACGGTAGGGACCGTCGGCGCGGCCCGGCAATGCGGGGCCGGGAACATAGGGGCCGGATAGGGGTCCGCCGCATTAATACGGCGGGGATAGGGTCTCAGCGGGCCGGAGAACCGGCCGATTTCGGGGACGCGCGGAAAAAGGGTGAGGGCAGTGACGGATATCGACAGCGGCAGCTGGATCCGTGTCTACCGGCCGCCGGGCGGCGGGCCGCGGCTCTTCTGCTTCCCGCACGCGGGCGGCGCCGCCAGCTACTTCTACCCCTGGTCACGGGCGCTGCGCGACGTCGAGGTGCTGGCCGTGCAGTACCCCGGCCGCCAGGACCGCGCCGCCGAGCCCTTCGTCCACGGCATCCCCGAACTGGCCGACCGCATCCATGAGGCCCTGGCCGGGCAGCTCGACGGGCCGTACGCCTTCTTCGGCCACAGCATGGGCGCGGTCCTCGCCTTCGAGGTGGCCTGCCGGATCGCGCGTGACGGGCAGCCCGGACCGGTGCACCTGTTCGCCTCCGGCCAGCGGGCGCCCTCCCGGGTCAAGCACGAGGTGCTGCACCGGGCGACCACGGAGGAGCTGGTCGCGGAGATGCGCACGCTGGGCGGCACCGACCCGCGGGTGCTGGCCGACCCGCATCTGCTGGAGCTGGTGCTGCCGATCATCCGCGCCGACTACACCGCCGTCGAGACCTACCGCTACGCGGGCGCCCCGCCGCTGGACTGCGCGGTCACCGCGCTCATCGGCGACGCCGACCCGAACGTCTCGGTGGACGAGGCCCAGTCCTGGGCCGACCACACCCGCGGCCGCTTCGCCCTGCGCGCCTTCCCCGGCGGCCACTTCTACCTGGAGGACTGCCGGGCCGGGGTGTTCGACGTGCTCTGCGCGGCGCTCTGACCAGCCGGGACGCTACGGGCGGAATTCCGCCGGGGCCACCCCTACCGTACCCCTAGCGCCTCCCTTCCCCTTAAGGGTCGGGTAAGGGTTGGGATTCCTGTCACCGGAAACTAGCGTTGCCGGGTGTGTCGGACCAGAAATACCACAGTCGCGGCACCTTCATTTTCTGGGCACGGCAATCGAGGTGGGATTGAATTGGCAGCGATTGAATACGCACCGGAAAACGCCTGACCGATGGACTTCGAGCTGTCACCGACTCAGGTCGAGCGCCGCGCCGCCGTCACCGCCGCCGTCACCAGGCGGCTGGCCGCGCACGAGACGACCACGGACCCCGAGCTGGTCCGCCTGGCGTGGAAGAACATCGCCGGCAGCGGCCTGACCGGGCTGTGCCTTCCCGAGGAGCACGGCGGATCCGGCCTCGGCGCGCTGGACACCGCGCTGGCCCTGGAGGCCTTCGGCGCGGCCTGCTCCGACATGGGCCTGGTCTTCGGGATCGCCGCGCACCTGCTGTCCTGCGCCGTGCCCGTGGGGGAGTTCGGGGCCGAGGGCGCCCGGGAGCTGCTCGCGGGGATGGCGTCCGGCGACGTGATCGCGGGCAACGCCATGACCGAGGACGAGGCGGGTTCCGACGTCGGCCGCATCCGGACCACCGCGACACGCACCGACGGCGGCTACGTGCTCGACGGGGAGAAGTCCTTCGTCAGCAACGCGCCCGTCGCGGACGTCTTCGTCACCTACGCGGTCACCGACCCGGCCGCGGGCTTCCTCGGCATCTCGGCCTTCGCCGTGCCGCGCGACCTCGACGGCATCACCGTCGGCGAGCCGCTGCCGAAGATGGGGCTCGACGGCTGCCTCGCCGCGCGGGTGCGCTTCGACGGCTGCGTGGTGCCCGAGCGCTACCTGCTCGGGGCCGAGGGCGGCGGCGGGGCGATCTTCCAGCACTCCATGGCGTGGGAGCGCGGCTGCCTGTTCGCCGCCTACCTCGGCCTGATGGAGCGGCAGCTCGCCGAATGCGTACGGCACACCACCGAACGGCGGCAGTTCGGGCGGAAGATCGCCGGCTTCCAGGCCGTCTCGCACCGCGTCGCCCGCATGCGGCAGCGGCTGGAGAGCGCCCGGCTGCTGCTCTACCGCGCCTGCTGGCTGCTCGACGTGGGCCGCACCGACGTCACCGCCATCGCCATGGCGAAGACCGCGGTCTCCGAGGCCGCGGTCGCCAACAGCCTGGACGCGGTGCAGCTGTTCGGGTCGGCCGGGTACGTGGCGGGCGCCGGGATCGACCAGCAGCTGCGCGACTGCCTGCCCACCACGATCTTCTCCGGGACGACCGAGATCCAGCTCGAACTCATCGCGAGGGAGACGGGGCTGTGACCCTCCACCAGCTCGTCGTCGACGCCGCCGCCCGGCGGCCCGGCGCCCTGGCCGTGGCCGGCCCGGACGGCGGCCTCAGCTACGCCGAACTCGACGCCGCCGCCGACGCGATGGCCGCCCGGCTCGCCCGGCAGGGTGTCCGGCGCGGCGACCGGGTCGTGCTGTGGGCGGCCAAGAGCCCCGCGGTGGTGGCCGCGATGCAGGCGGTGCTGCGGCTCGGCGCGGCCTACGTGCCCGTCGACGGCAGCAGCCCGGTGCACCGGGTCGCCACCATCGCCCGGGACTGCGCGGCCCGCGCCGTCATGACCACCGCGGACCGGATGCAGCGGATTTCGGCCGATCTCGACGCGGACGTGGTCTGCGACGACCTCGACGCCCCGCTCGACCCGGCCCCGCCCGTCAACACCGCGACCGAGCCCGGCGACCTGGCGTACATCCTGTACACCTCCGGTTCCACCGGCACCCCCAAGGGCGTGTGCCTGACCCACCGCAACGCGCTGGCCTTCGTGAACTGGGCGCACGAGGTGGTGGCGCCGGACGGCGACGACCGGTTCGCCAACCACGCCCCCTTCGCCTTCGACCTGTCGGTGCTCGACCTCTACGTCGCCTTCCGGGCCGGGGCGTCGGTCCACCTGGTGCCGCCGGAGCTGTCCTTCGCCCCGGCCCAGCTCGTGGAGTACCTGCACAGCGAGGCGATCACCGTCTGGTACTCGGTGCCGTCCGCCCTCGCGGTGATGATGCGGTACGGCGGGCTGCTCGACCGCCCCGCCCCGAAGGCCCTGCACACCGTGCTCTTCGCGGGGGAGCCCTTCCCCATCGCCCAGCTGCGCGACCTGGCGGGCTGGACCGGCGCACGGCTGATGAACCTCTACGGGCCGACCGAGACCAACGTGTGCACCTTCCACGAGGTCGGCAAGGCCGACCTGGACCGCGACCGGCCCGTCCCGATCGGCATCCCCGCCGGCGGCGACCGGGTCTGGGCGGTACGCGACGACGGCGGCACCGCAGGACCCGGCGAGGAGGGCGAACTCGTCGTGGACGGCCCCACCGTGATGGCCGGCTACTGGGGCCACCCCGCGCAGCAGGGCACCTACCGCACCGGCGACCTGGTCCGGATCCTGCCCGGCGGCGCGTTCGACTACGTCGGGCGGCGCGACCACATGGTCAAGATCCGCGGGCACCGCGTCGAACTGGGCGAGGTCGAGGCGGTGCTGGAGAACCACCCGGACGTCGCGGAGGCCGCCGCGGTGGCGGCCGGCGAGGGCGTCGACACCCGGCTGGTCGTCTTCGCGGCGCCGCGGCCGGGCAGCGACCTGGGCGCCCTGGCCTTGCGCCGGCACCTCTCGCAGCACCTGCCGCGCTACATGGTCGCCGACGAGGTGCGGATCCTGACGCCGCTGCCCCGCAACGGCAACGGCAAGATCGACCGCCCGGCGCTGACGACCCGCGCCGGACGGCCGGAGGCGAAGAACCCATGAACCCGAGCACGACGACACCTCCCGGCGGAAGGGACGGCGCAATGACACCCGACGAGGTCAAGCAGCGCATCACGGCCTTCATCAGCGAGACCTTTCTCGACGGCGACCCGAAGGGCGAGCTGACCGAGTCCACCCCGCTCCTGGAGTGGGAGGTCCTCAACTCGATGAACAGCGCGCTGCTGCTGAACTTCCTGCGCGAGGAGCTGCGCGTGGACGTACCCCTGTCGTCGATCAACGCGGCGAACTTCCGAGACATCGCCGCCATCACCAAGCTCGTGTCCGGCCTGCTGCCCCTCCCGACGGAAGGTGTCTGAGAACCATGAGTACCGACTACGACGTCGTGATCGTCGGCGGCGGCCCCGCCGGTTCCAGCGCCGCCTCCTACCTGGCCAAGGCCGGGATGTCCGTCGCCGTCTTCGAGGGTGCCAACTTCCCCCGCCCGCACGTGGGCGAGTCGCTCGTCCCGGCCACCACCCGGGTGCTGCTGGAGACCGGCGCGATGCCGAAGATCGAGGCGGCCGGCTTCCCCCGCAAGTACGGCGCCGCGTGGACGTCCTCCATGCCGCGCAACGTCAGTGGCAGCGCCACGACCACCTTCACCCACGAACTGGGCACCGCCGACATCCTGTTCAGCGAGCGCGACCAGGACGGTGTGGACCGCGACTACACCTTCCACGTCGACCGCAGCAAGTTCGACCTCATCCTGCTCAAGCACGCCGAGAGCCTGGGCGCCAAGGTCTTCCAGGGCGTCCGCGCGATGCGGGTGGACTTCTCCGACCCCGGCCAGGTCACGCTGAACGTCAAGGTCGGCCCCAAGGAGATCGACGTCACCGCCAAGATGGTGATCGACGCCTCCGGCCGGCAGACCCTGCTCGGCCGCCAGCTCGGCCTGAAGGAGCCCGACCCGGTCTTCGACCAGTACGCCATCCACGGCTGGTTCGAGGGCCTGGACCGCTCGGCGGTCGCCAACAGCCCCGAGAAGGTCGACTACATCTACATCCACTTCCTGCCGATCAGCGACACCTGGGTCTGGCAGATCCCGATCACCGACACCGTCACCAGCATCGGCGTCGTCACGCAGAAGTCCCAGTTCGCCAAGGCGAACATGGACCGTGAGAAGTTCTTCTGGAGCTTCCTGGAGAGCCGCCCGGACCTCTACGAGGCGCTTCAGAAGACCACCCAGGTCAAGGAGTTCACGGTCGAGGCCGACTACAGCTACGCCATGACGGAGCTGACCGGCGACCGCTTCGTGCTGCTCGGCGACGCCGCGCGGTTCGTCGACCCGATCTTCTCCAGCGGCGTCAGCGTCGCCCTCAACAGCGCCCGGCTGGCCTGCGCCGACATCGTCAAGGCCAACGAGACCGGCGACTTCTCCAAGGCCGCCTTCGAGGGCTACGAGAAGAAGATCCGCAGCGGCGTGCGCAACTGGTACCAGTTCATCTCGGTCTACTACCGGCTGAACATCCTGTTCACCACCTTCGTGGCCGACCCCCGCTACCGGCTGGACGTCGTCCGGCTGCTCCAGGGCGACGTCTACGACGGCGACGAGCCCGAGGTCCTGCGCGTCATGCGCGATACGGTGCTCGCCGTCGAGAACGACCCCACCCACCTGTGGCACTCCTACCTGGGCACCCTGCGCGCCCCGGTGCTCGCGCCGACGGTGTAGCCACCCGTACGTCCTCAGCCCCGCGGTCCCGTGCCGTCCCCGCCCGGGGGCGGCGGGTCCGCGGGGAGCGCCAGCGTGCGGGCCACCGCCCGTACGCCCGGCGCCCGGACCGCGACCGAGGCGAGCACGTCGTCCGGCGCGGGGAGATCGGCCAGCGACCACGCGGAGAGGTCACCGCACCCGTCGGGAAGGGACACCACAGCGCCATGGGCCGTCGTGACGATGCCGCGCAACTGCGTGGCCAGTCCGCTGCCCAGCGC
>NZ_JBSGHL010000022.1:0-102013 GCF_053604375.1 Streptomyces sp. NPDC004031
GGGCCGGGCGACCTGCTGCCGACCGAGGCCGACGACCTGCGCCTGGAACCGGGCTGGACGGGCGAGGACGAGCCGCGCGGCGCCGTCGCCGAGCAGGAGTTCCCGGCGGACGGCGAGGACGCCGTCGTGCCGTCCGTGGCCACGATCGCCGCGCTCGCCGGGCAGCTCGGGATGGGCCGCCCGCGGGTGCTGTCCCGCTACGGGCTGCACACCGCCGCCGACCGCTGGGACGAGCAGTTCGGCCCCAAGACGGCGATGGCGCAGGCCGCCCCCGCCAACTGCGCCAGCTGCGGCTTCCTGGTGCCGATCAGCGGCTCGCTGAGCCAGGCCTTCGGGGTGTGCGCCAACGAGTTCTCCCCGGCCGACGGCCGCCTGGTGTCGCTCGGCTACGGCTGCGGCGGCCACTCCGAGGCCGCGGTCATGCCCAAGCCCCCGCAGCCCGCGCCGATGGTCCTCGACGAATTCCACGACACCGACCCGCTCCCGCTGGGCCAGCCGGTCCGGACCGACGCGGGCGACGACGACGGCGAGGCTCCGACGACCTCCTGAGCCCCCGGACCGGCCTCCCGGCGCCGGAGACCGGAGCCGGGCCGCTGAGGGCCCCCGGTGCGCCTCCTGCGGCCTCCTGACCGGTCCCGTGCCGGGCACGCTGCCGCGGGGAGGGCGAGCGTTCCCAGGGGCGCGTGGGGGTCCCTCCCGGGCGAAGCTCCGGGGCAGACTGGAGCGACGAGCCACGGCGGCGGGACGGCCGCGACGCCTGCCGCACCAGGCACCCCGGAGCGCGAAGGGCGCGGCGCCGCCTCCCGCAGACGCGCACGGGAGGGCCCCCGGCGGAGCCCGAGCGCGTCCCGGGCCGCCCGTTCCGGCGGGGCCGTGCGCGGGATGAAGGGCACGCCGAATGGCGGTACGGTCACCGTGCACAGCGCACAGCCCCTGACGGGGCGATCCGGCGAGCGAAGGACCGTACGTTGACCCGCGCAGGCGTAATCCGCACGCCCCTGGAAGGCCACCCCGACCCCTTCCGCACCGCGGACCTGCGCCGGGCGGTCCTGACCGCCTGGACCGCCTCCGCCGCCCGCTTCCGCGAGGACGCCAACGCCGAGGAGGACCTCGCGCTCGGCGGCCACCGCGACCGGCTCGTCGTCGAGCTGGCCCAGAACGCCGCCGACGCCGCCACCCGCGCGGGCGTGCCGGGACGGCTGCGGCTGACCTACCACGAGGCCACCGGCGACGCCCCCGCCGTGCTCGCCGCCGCGAACACCGGCGCCGCCCTGGACGCCGCCGCCGTCGAGTCGCTGTCCACGCTGCGCGCTTCCGCCAAGCGCGACGACGGGCCCGGCGCGGTCGGCCGCTTCGGTGTCGGCTTCGCCGCCGTGCTCGCCGTCAGCGACGAACCGGCTGTCGTCGGGCGCGGCGGCGGGGTGCGCTGGTCACTGGCCGAGGCGCGGGAGATGGCCGCCGCCGTGCCGGGCCTCGACGACGAGCTGCGCCGTCGCGAGGGCCATGTGCCGCTGCTGCGGCTGCCGATGCCCGCGGAGGGCACCGCGCCCGACACGTACGACACCGTCGTGGTGCTGCCGCTGCGCGACGGCGCCGCCGAGGACCTGGCCGGGCGGCTGCTGGCCGCCGTCGACGACGCGCTGCTGCTGGCCTTGCCGGGCCTCGCCGAGGTCGTCGTCGAGACCCCGGAGGGCGTGCGCACCCTCACCCGTACCGCCGTGGACGGCGGTGACGTCGTCGTCGCGGACAGCGCCGCGGCCGCGCCCACCCGCTGGCGGGTGGTGAGCGACGGCGGGGCCCTGACCGCCGACCTGCTCGCCGACCGGCCCGTCGAGGAGCGGCTGCGCCCGGTGTGGTCGGTGACCTGGGCGGTGCCCGTCGCCGCCGACGGCTCGCCCGCCGCGCCGCGCACCGCGGCCGTCGTGCACGCCCCGACGCCGACCGACGAACCGCTCGGCCTCCCCGCCCTGCTGCTGGCCTCGCTGCCGCTCGACCCGACCCGGCGGCACGCCGCCCCCGGCCCGCTCACCGACTTCCTGGTGGCGCGGGCCGCCGAGGCGTACGTGGCTCTGCTCGCCGCCTGGCGCCCGGTGGGGACCGGCGTCGTCGACCTGGTGCCCGGCCCGCTCGGCAAGGGCGAGCTGGACGCCGAGCTGCGCCGCCGCGTCCTGGACCGGCTGCCGCGCACACCGTTCCTGCCGCGGGCCGCGCCCCCGGCCGCCGACGAGGCCGCGGCGCCCGCCGTGGACGCCGACGCGTGGGACGGCGGCGGCCCGCTCGCGGGGGACGGCAAGGCGCTGCGCCCGGTCGAGGCCGAGGTCGTCGAGGGCGCGGGCGCCGAGGCGGTCCGGGTGCTGGCCGAGGTGCTGCCGACGCTGGTCCCGTCCGCGCTGGAGCGCCGCCCGGCGCTGCGGCAGCTCGGTGTCGCCCGGCTGTCGCTCGGCGAGGCCGTGGACCGACTCGCGGGCACCGAACGCCCCGCACAGTGGTGGTGGCGGCTCTACGACGCGCTCGCCGGCACCGACGCCGACGTGCTCAGCGGCCTGCCCGTGCCGCTCGCCGACGGCCGCACCGTGGTCGGCCCGCGGCAGGTGCTGCTGCCCGTGCCGGGCTCGGCGGAGGGCGCCGACGCGCCCGACCCGGCGCTGCTCGCCCGCCTCGGGCTGCGGCTGGCCCACCCGGACGCCGCGCACCCGCTGCTGGAGAAACTCGGCGCCGCGCCCGCGACCCCGCGGGCGATCCTCACCTCGCCGCAGGTACGCGCCGCCGTCGCCGCCTCGCTCGACGAGGACACTGCGTGGGACGTCGAGGAATCCGGACTGGACGCCGACGAGCTGGCCGACACCGTGCTGACGCTCGCCCGCGCCGCCGCCCTCGCCCCCGGCGACGAGCCGTGGCTCGCGGCCCTCGCGCTGCCCGACGACGAGGGCGAGCCGACGCCCGCCGGTGAGCTGGTGCTGCCCGGCAGCGAGCTGGAGGCCGTGCTGCGCGAGGGCGAGCTGGGCACCCTCGACCCGGACCTGGCCGAGCGCTGGGGCGAGCAGCCGCTCACCGCGGTCGGCGTGCTCGCGACCTTCGCGCTGGTGCGCGCCGCCGACGTCGTCCTCGACCCGGACGACCTGGAGCCGCGCGACAGCGACTGGGCCGAGCCGGACGACGTCGGGCTGCTGGACGCCGTCGACGTGTGGTGCGAGGACGTCCTCGACCAGCTGCCGGAGACCGACGTGCCGCCGGTCGCCACCGAGGTCGTCGGCGTCCGCGACCTCGACCTCGTCGACGACGACGCCTGGCCGCAGGCCCTCGCGCTGCTCTCCCGCCCGCCGCTGCGGGACGCCGTGACCGCGCCCGTGCGGGTGCTGCTGCCGGACGGCACCACCGAGTCCGTCCGCCCGTACGCCGCCTGGTGGCTGCGCGACCACCCCGTGCTGGACGGCCGCACCCCGGTGGGCCTGCGGACGGCGGGCGGCGACCGGCTGCTCGCCGGGCTCTACGACGAGGCCGAGACCGACTCCGGCGTGGACGAGCAGGTGCTGCGCGCGCTCGGGGTGCGCACCACGGTCAGCGCGCTGCTGGACGAGCCGGGCGGCGCCGCGGAACTCCTCGCCCGGCTCGCCGACCCCGGCCGGCCCGTCACCCCCGCGCAGCTGCACGCCCTCTACGCCGCCCTCGCACTCCTCGACCCCGACCAGGTCACGCTCCCGGACGAGCTGCGGGCCGTCGTGGACGGCGAGACGGTCGTGGTGGACGCCGCGGACGCGCTGGTCGCCGACGCCCCCGACCTGCTGCCGCTGGCCGCCGGGCTGCCGCTGCTGCCCGTACCGCCGCGGCTGGCCGCCGAACTTGCCGACCTCTTCCAGGTCCGCAGGCTCAGCGAGGCCGTGGAGGCCGCCGTCGTCTCGCAGGGCGAGCCGCACGACGTGCTGCCCGCCGTCCACGACCTGCTGCCGGGCGCGCCCACCTCGTACGTCGAGCACGAGGAACTGCTGCTCAACGGCGACATCGAGGTGGACTGGCGCTACGCCGAGGGAGTCCTGCACGCCGCGACCGTCGAGGGCGTGGCCGCCGGTCTCGCCTGGGCGGCGGGCCGCTGGGAGCGCCGCTTCGAGCTGGCCGCGCTGCTGGAGGACCCGTCCCGTACGCAGGAGCTGGCCCGCGACCGCTGGTTCGACTGACCCGCCTGCCGTACGCGCCGCCCCGGCACATTGCCGGGGGCTCGGCATACTGCCACGCGCTGCACCTATGCCACGCGCTCGGCATACTGCCGAGCCCCCCGGTCAGCCCTCCGTCCGCTCCCGGCGCCGCACCACCGCCCAGCTGACCTCCAGCAGCACCGCGCCCGCCGCCGCGATCCCCACCGCGGCCCAGGGCACCTCGTCCCCGACGAGCTTCAGCGCGAAGAAGTTCTGCAGCCACGGGACGGCGAGCACGAGCGCGAAACCCAGCACCATGGCCAGCACCAGCAGGATCCGCCACCAGGTGTACGGCCGGGCGATGATCGCCAGCACCCACAGCTCCAGCAGGAAGAGCGTCAGCGTCGCCGCGCTGGTCTCCGCGTCCAGCGCGCCGCGGCCGGTGTAGTGGTGACGGGCCACCAGGTAGGCGACGAAGGACGCCGCTCCGCAGATGATCCCGGCGGGTGTGGAGTACCGCATGACCCGGCGGACGAAGTTCGGCCGGGCCCGCTCCTTGTTCGGCGCGAGCGCCAGGAAGAAGGCGGGCACCCCGATGGTCAGCGTCGACAGCAGCGTCAGATGCCGCGGCAGGAACGGGTACGGCACCTGCCAGCACACCACCAGCACCGCGAGCAGCACCGAGTAGACGGTCTTGGTGAGGAAGAGCGTCGCGACCCGGGTGATGTTGCCGATCACCCGGCGCCCCTCGGCCACCACCGAGGGCAGCGTGGCGAAGCTGTTGTCCAGCAGCACGATCTGCGCGACCGCCCGGGTGGCCTCCGAACCCGAGCCCATGGACACGCCGATGTCGGCGTCCTTGAGCGCGAGCACGTCGTTGACCCCGTCACCGGTCATCGCCACGTTGTGGCCGCGTGACTGGAGGGCGCCGACCATGTCCCGCTTCTGCTGCGGGGTGACCCGGCCGAAGACCGCGCCCTCGTCCAGCACCTCGGCCATCGCGTCCCGCTCGGGCGGCAGCCGCCGCGCGTCCACCGGCGCCTGCGCGCCCGGCAGCCCGAGCTTCCCGGCGACCGCGCCCACCGAGACCGCGTTGTCCCCCGAGATCACCTTGACGTGCACGCCCTGCTCGGCGAAATACCGCAGCGTGTCGCCCGCGTCGGGCCGCAGCCGCTGCTCCAGGACGACGAGTGCGACGGGTGTGACGTCCCGCGCGATCTCGGGGTCGTCCAGCGGGCGACCGGTGCGGGCCAGCAGCAGCACCCGCAAGCCCTGGTCGTTCAGCCGGTCCACCTCGCCGAGCGCCGCGTGCCCCGCCGGGAGCAGCACGTCCGGCGCGCCGAGCAGCCAGGCGCTCTCCGTGCCGTCCGGCTCGGTGAAGGCGGCGCCGCTGTACTTGCGCGCCGAGCTGAAGGGCAGCACACCCCGGCCGCGCCAGTCCGCGGCGCCGGACGGGGGGTAGGCGTCGATGATCGCCTGGAGGCTGGCGTTGGGCCGCGGGTCGGAGCCGCCGAGCGCGGCGAGCGCCCGAGCCGCGTACCCGTTGTCCGCGCCGTCCGCGCGGCTCGTGCCGTTTCCGCCGTCCAGCGGGCGCAACTCGGTGACGTCCATGCCGCCCTCGGTCAGGGTGCCGGTCTTGTCCAGGCACACCACGTCGACCCGGGCCAGCCCCTCGATCGCGGGCAGCTCCTGCACCAGGCACTGCTTGCGGCCGAGCCGGACCACGCCGATCGCGAAGGCCACCGAGGTCAGCAGCACCAGGCCCTCGGGCACCATGGGCACGATGCCGCCGACCGTCCGGCGCACCGCCTCGCGCGCGTCATGGCTCTCCACCGTGAACTGGCTGATGATCAGCCCGATCGCGGTCGGCACCATCGCCCAGGTGATGTACTTCAGGATCCGGCTGATGCCGCCGCGCAGCTCGGAGTTGACCAGCGTGAAGCGCGACGCCTCCTCGGCGAGCTGGGTGGCGTAGGCGTCGCGGCCCACCTTGGTGGCGGTGAAGGCGCCGCCGCCCGCGACGACGAAGCTGCCGGACATCACCGGGTCGCCGGGGTGCTTGAGCACCGGGTCGGCCTCGCCGGTCAGCAGCGACTCGTCGATCTCCAGCCCGTCGGCCTCGGCGACCTCGCCGTCCACCACGACCTTGTCGCCCGAGCCCAGCTCGACCAGGTCGCCGAGCACGATCGCGGCGGTGGGGATCTCGACCGTCTCGCCGTCCCTGCGCACCTCCGGGCGGGCCTCGCCGATGACCGCGAGGCTGTCCAGGGTGTGCTTGGCCCGCAGCTCCTGGAAGATGCCGATCGCGGTGTTGGCGACGATGACGAAGCCGAACAGGCCGTCCTGGATCGGGCCGACGACCAGGATGACCAGGAAGAGCCCGCCGATGATCGCGTTGAAGCGGGTCAGGACGTTGGCCCGGACGATCTCCGGCACCGAGCGCGAGGACCGTACGGGGACGTCGTTGACCTGCCCCGCCGCCGTCCGCCGCGCCACCTCGGCGCTGCTCAGCCCCGGCAGCCGCGCCGCCACGTCCGTGAGGTTGCCTTCCGCCATGAGCCGACGGTACGTGCCGCGGACGGCTTTCACCCGTTTCCGGGCGTTTTACGCGCCCGGTTACGCGTCCGGCGCGCTGTCCCCGCCGGATCCGGCCGCGGCGGCGGCGCGGTGCCGGGCGATGGCGTCGCGCCGGGCCCGGACGTACTTCAGGCCGACCAGGCCGAGGCCGGCGCCCGCCGCGCAGGACCAGATGAACCACGTGTGCCCGTGGTCGGAGTACCAGCCGTAGAAGGGGAGCTGCACCACGAAGAGCGCGGCCCAGACGATCGTCCCGACCGTGACGGTCATGACGTCGTTGGCCTCCAGGGGCTCGGGGGCCTCGCGCAGGGGTCCTGGCTGCTTGCTCATGGCGCCCATCGTATGCGGCCGGGGGCTGCCGGACGCGGGCGGGCGGCGGGGGCGCCCGGGGCGCGGAACCCCGGGTGTCTACGCGCGGAGATGGCTTTTTGGGTGGTTGTGTATTCATACTGAAACCAGTCAGTGTTGACTGAAATCATTCGTATGATCGCCCATATGAGGGCGAGCCCCCGCCCCCATGAGGTTTCACATGCCCGCCTCGGCCCCCGCTCCGGTCGACATGGGCCGGTCGTCCGGTCACCCGTCCAGCAACCCGCTGGACCGCTATTTCCGCATCTCAGAGCGCGGTTCCACGATCGCGCGGGAGATCCGCGGCGGTCTCGCGACCTTCTTCGCGATGGCCTACATCATCGTGCTGAACCCGATCATCCTCGGCTCGGCAGTGGACAAGTTCGGCCACCACCTCAACGGTGGCCAGCTCGTCACCGCGACGGTGATCACCGCGGCCTTCACCACGCTGCTGATGGGCGTCATCGGCAACGTGCCGATCGCGCTCGCCGCCGGTCTCGGCGTCAACACCGTCGTCGCCCTCCAGCTCGCGCCCAAGATGAGCTGGCCGGACGCGATGGGCATGGTGGTGCTCGCCGGTATCGCGATCATGCTCATGGTCGCCACCGGCCTGCGCGAGCGCGTCATGACGGCGGTGCCGCTGGGGCTGCGCAAGGGCATCGCGATCGGTATCGGCCTGTTCATCCTGCTGATCGGCCTGGTCGACTCCGGCTTCGTCAGCCGCATCCCGGACGCCGCGCACACCACGGTCCCGCTGCAGCTCGGCGCCGACGGCCACCTCACCGGCTGGCCCGTGCTGATCTTCATCCTGGGCACGCTGCTCACGCTGGGCCTGATCATCCGCAAGGTCGCGGGCGCGATCCTGATCTCCATCGTCACCATGACCGTGCTCGCGGTGATCATCGACGCCGTGGCCGACATCCCGGCGGGGAACTGGGGCCTGACCGTTCCCAAGTGGCCCGGCAACCCGGTCGCCACCCCGGACTTCGGCCTGGTCGGCAAGGTCAGCCTGTTCGGCGGCTTCCACGAGGTCGGCATCCTCACCGGCGTGCTGTTCGTCTTCACCGTGCTGCTGTCGTGCTTCTTCGACGCGATGGGCACGATCCTCGGCGTGAGCGACGAGGCCGGTCTGCTGGACAAGAAGGGCGACCTGCCGGGCATCAACAAGGTCCTGATGATCGACGGTGTCGCCACCGCGGTCGGCGGCGCCACCTCGTCGTCGGCGAACACCTGCTTCGTGGAGTCCACCGCCGGTGTCGGCGAGGGCGCGCGGACCGGCCTCGCCAGCGTCGTCACCGGCCTGATGTTCGTGCTCGCGCTGTTCCTCACGCCGCTGGCCACCATGGTGCCCGCGCAGGCGGCCACGCCCGCGCTGATCGCGGTGGGCTTCCTGATCCTCGCCGGGTCGATCCGGGAGATCGACTGGAGCGACTTCACCATCGCCATCCCGGCGTTCCTGACGATGGTGCTGATGCCGTTCACCTACTCGATCACCAACGGCATCGGGATCGGCTTCCTGACCTTCTGCGTGCTGCGGATCGTCGCCGGGCGGGGCAAGGAGGTCCCGATCGCCCTCTACGCGGTCTCGGCCGTCTTCGCCTTCTACTACCTGATGCCGGCGCTGGGGCTGCTGTAGGGCGGCTGCGGCGGGACGGCGGGCGCCGGAGGAGCCGCGGACGGCGGCTCCTCGCGGCGGCCGTAGAAGCGGTCGGTCTCCTCGACCGCGGCCTTGAAGCGCTCGTCGAAGTCCTCACGGACCAGGGTCGCGACGACGTAGTCCTGTGCGGTCATCCCGCGTCGGGCGGCATGCTCGCAGATCCGGTCCCACAACTGCGCGTCTATGCGCAGACTGAACACTCTCGATGCCATACGCCCACGGTCGCGGGCGAGGGCGGCCGACGGGGCCGCTTTCGCCCGCGACCTCATCCGTTCGGGTGAGATGTGGGCGAGTGGCGCGTAAACGAACCGGGCGGGTCCGGTCGTGCGCCGCCGGAATCCGGCGGGTGCGGCCGGGCCCGCCCGGCCGCGTGGCCCATGTGCGTGCAGATTGTACTTAGGTTAACTAATGAGCTAACCTAAACACCGTGACCGAACTGTCCGAGGACGACCGCGCTGCTGTCAACGAACTGCGCGGCGCCGTGATGCGGCTGTCCCGCCGGCTGCGCAACCAGCGCGTCGACGAGACGCTGAGCCCTACCGAGATGTCGGTGCTGGGCACCCTCGCCCGCTGCGGCTCCGCCACACCCGGCGAGCTGGCCCGCAAGGAGCACGTCCAGCCCCCGTCGATGACCCGCATCGTGGCGATGCTGGAGGCCAAGGGCCTGGTCCGGCGGGAGCCGCACCCCGAGGACCGCCGCCAGGTCGTGGTCAGCCGTACCGAGCAGGCCGACTCGATGCTGGCCGAGAGCCGCAGCAAGCGCAACGCGTGGCTGGCCTCGCTCGCCGAGCGGCTGACCGAGGAGGAGCTGGCGATCATGCGCCAGGCCGCGCCCGTCCTGGAGAAGCTCGCTCACCTGTGACCGAACCGGAAGACCCGAAGAGGGGGAGGCGAGTACCGATTGAGTTCGGCAGCCGGACCACACACCGCAACCGAACCTGACCGTCCCGCGGAGACGAAGACGGGCACCTTCAGCTCGCTCAGGATCCGCAACTACCGGCTTTTCGCGACCGGCGCCGTGGTGTCCAACACCGGCACCTGGATGTCGCGGATCGCCCAGGACTGGCTGGTGCTCAGCATCACCGGCTCCTCCTTCGCGGTCGGCATCACCACCGCGATGCAGTTCCTGCCGATGCTGCTTTTCGGCCTGTACGGCGGAGTGATCGCCGACCGCTACCCCAAGCGGAAGATCCTGCTGTGCACCCAGGCCGCGCTCGGCATCCTCGGCCTGCTGCTCGCCGGCCTCACCCTGGGCGGTGTGGTCCAGGTCTGGCACGTGTACACGATCGCCTTCCTGCTCGGCGTGGTGACCGTCGTCGACAACCCCACCCGGCAGACCTTCGTCGTCGAGATGGTCGGCCCCGACGTGGTCCGCAACGCCGTCTCGCTCAACGCCGCGAACTTCCAGGCCGCCCGGCTCGTCGGTCCGGCCGTCGCCGGTGTGCTGATCACCGCGGTCGGCAGCGGCTGGGCCTTCCTGATCAACGGCCTGTCCTTCCTCGCCCCGCTCACCGGCCTGCTGCTCATGCGCACCGCCGAGCTGCACACGATCGAGAAGGCGCCGCGCGGCCGCAAGGGGCAACTGCGCGAGGGGCTGCACTACGTCGCCGGGCGGCCCGAGCTGATCTGGCCCATCGTGCTGGTCGGCTTCATCGGCACCTTCGGCTTCAACTTCCCGATCTGGCTGTCGGCCTTCGCCAACAAGGTCTTCGACAGCGGCGCCGGCACCTACGGCATCCTCAACTCGCTGATGGCCGGCGGCTCCCTCATCGGCGCCCTGCTCGCCGCCCGCCGCACCCGCACCCGGCTGCGGATGCTGGTCGCCGCCGCCGCGGTCTTCGGCCTGCTGGAGGCCGCCGCCTCGCTCGCCCCGGCCTTCTGGGTCTTCGCGGTGCTGCTGGTGCCGATCGGCGCCTTCGGACTCACCTTCAACACCACCGCCAACGCCAGCGTCCAGCTCGCCACCGACCCCGTCATGCGCGGCCGGGTGATGAGCCTGTACATGATGGTCTTCGTCGGCGGCACCCCGATCGGCGGCCCGGTCATGGGCTGGGTCACCGACACCTACGGCGCCCGCGTCGGCTTCATGAGCGGCGGCCTGATCTCCGCGCTCGCCGCCGCCGGTGTCGGCCTGGTCCTCGCCCGCGCGGCGGGCCTGCGCCCCCAGGTCGACCTGCGGCGCGGCAGCGGCCGTCCGCTCGTCGCCTTCGTGCCCCGCGACCCGGCCGGTGTGCCGGGCGCCCCGGCCGTCCAGCCCGCATCCGCCGTGCAGTCGGTGACGCCCGTGCCCGCCGAAGCGCCGGTGAAGGCCGTCCGGCCCGCGCCGCCCGCGCCCGCCACCTCCGCCGCGCCTGCCGCGTGCGACAACGTGCCCGCCGCTCCCGACGAGGCCGCGCGGCGCGCCAGCAACGCGCCCAGTCCGGCACTGTGAGGCTCTTCGCGGCGCTGCTGCCGCCGCCCGGGGCTGCCGCCGAGCTGACGGCGGCCCTCGGCCCGCTGCACGCGCTGCCGGGGGCCCGTGACCTGCGCTGGACCGCGCCGGACGGCTGGCACTACACGCTGGCCTTCCTCGGCGAGGTGCCCGACACCCTGCGCCCCGACCTCGACGAGCGCCTCGCCCGCGCCGCCCGCCGCCACGAGCCCTGCGCCCTGCGCATCTCGGGCGGCGGGCGGTTCGGCGACCGGGCGCTGTGGGCCGGGGCCGAGGGCGACGTACGGGCCGCGGGCGCGCTCGCGGCCACCGTACGGGCGGCGGCGCGCCGGGCCGGGGTCCCGGCCGACGAGGAGCACGGCTTCCGAGCCCACCTCACGCTCGCCCGCGCCTCCCGGGGCGCCCGCACCGACCTGCGCCCCTTCGCCGCCGCGCTCGACGGCTTCCGGGGCAGCCGGTGGACGGCGGCCGAGCTCAGCCTCGTCGCGAGCCTGCTGCCGCGCTCCGGTATTCCCGGCGAGCGCTCGCACTACACGGTCGTCGGCGCGTGGCCGCTCGGCGGGGGCGCTGCCGCACCGCCGCCCGCGCGCGGGGCGGACGGCGGCGCCGGTTAACCTCGAAGGGTGGACCCCAAGACCCGTACCCGTGTGATGACCGCCGCCCTTTTCCTGATGCTCGTGGTGGTCGCGGTCGCCGCCGCGGTGCGCTGACCGCGGCGGCGTACCGGCGTACCGCCGGGGTGCCGCCCGCCTACCAGGCGAAGGCCTCCGGGGACGGTCCCGGGCCCGGGAAGACCTCGTCCAGCGCCGCGAGGAACTCCGCGGACAGCTCCAGGTCCACCGCCCGCAGCGCCGACTCCAGCTGCTCCGTGGTGCGCGGGCCGACGATCGGCCCGGTGACGCCCGGCCGGGTCAGCAGCCAGGCCAGGCCCACGTCTCCCGGGTTCAGCCCGTGCTTGCCGCACAGGTCCTCGTACGCCTGGATCTGCGCGCGCTGCGCCGGGTCGGCCAGCGAGTCGGCCGCCCGCCCGCCGGTCGAGCGGGACGCGCCGCCCTCGGCCTGCTTGCGTAGCACCCCGCCGAGCAGCCCGCCGTGCAGCGGCGACCACGGGATCACGCCGAGGCCGTAGCCCTGGGCCGCGGGGATGACCTCCATCTCCGCGCGCCGCTCCATCAGGTTGTACAGGCACTGCTCGGACGTCAGACCGAGCGAGCCGCGCCGCCGGGCCGCCTCGTTGGCCTGCGCGATGTGCCAGCCGGCGAAGTTGCTCGACCCGGCGTAGAGGATCTTGCCCTGGGTCACCAGGACGTCGATGGCCTGCCAGATCTCGTCCCACGGCGTGGCCCGGTCGACGTGGTGGAACTGGTAGAGGTCGATGTAGTCGGTGCCCAGCCGCTGGAGGCTGGCGTCCACCGCGCGGCGGATGTTCAGGGCCGACAGCTTGTCGTGGTTGGGCCAGGCCTCGCCGTCCGCGCCCATGTTGCCGTAGACCTTGGTGGCCAGCACCGTCCGGTCCCGGCGGCCGCCGCCCTTGGCGAACCAGGAGCCGACGATCTCCTCGGTCCTGCCCTTGTTCTCACCCCAGCCGTAGACGTTGGCGGTGTCGAAGAAGTTGACCCCGGCGTCGAGGGCCGCGTCCATGATCGTGTGGCTGTCCGCCTCGGTGGTCTGCGGACCGAAGTTCATCGTGCCGAGGACCAGGCGGCTGACCTTGAGACCGGTGCGTCCGAGCTGTGTGTACTCCATGACCTCCAGCCAAGCCCTTGGAGTGCGCTCGAATCAAGGGACCGTCCGGGAGCTGGACCGGACGGCGTACGGCCAGGTGGGGCGCTGCCGGGCGCAGCGGGCACGGCAGGGCTCAGTGCCCGGAGTAGGGCGCTCCGAGGCCCCACGCCTGGTGCATGGCGTCGGCGAAGGCGGCCGCCAGCTTGTGCTCGCCGGCCGCGTTGGGGTGGGTGCCGTCGTAGGTGTCGAGGAGTATGTCGTAGCCGTCCGGGCGGGAGGCCAGCAGCAGCGGCGAGGCGGGCGAGTCGTGCTCGGCGACGGCCTTGGCCAGCAGCGTGTTCAGCTCCGCGCACTGCACGGCGAAGTCCGGGTCCAGGTCGGCGCGGGTGTTGGGTATCACCGGCAGCAGCACCATGCGGATCCCGGGCGCCGCGGCGCGCGCCCCGCTGATGAAGCGCTCGACGTTGGCGAGGGTCTGCCCCGCGTCGGTGTAGAAGCCGAGGTCGATCAGGCCGAGGGAGACCAGCAGCACGTCGGGCCGGTGCTCGCGGACGACGTCCCCTATCAGCGGCGCCAGGTGCAGCCAGCCCTCGCCCCAGCCCGCCAGGTGCCGCCGGGCGTGCGGCGGGAAGGCCGGGTCGGCGTAGTCGGCGGAGACCGCGGCGTCCGCCGCCCGGTCGTACAGCCCGTCGCGCGGCCCGACCACGGCGAAGGGCTCGCCCTGCGCGACCAGGTGACGCCACATGCGGTAACGCCACGTGTAGTCGCCGGAGGCGCCGATGGTCATGGAGTCGCCGACGAAGAGGTAACGCATGCCGGGCATCATCCTCGACCCCCGCGCGACCGGGGACACTGGGGTGCATGCGCGCGTACCTCCCGACGGCCGCCGCCTGCGCCGCCCTCGCCCTGGCGTGGGCGGGCACGCCCGCCGCGGCCCTCGGCAACGGCCCCACCGTGGCCTTCACGATCTCCGACCCGCGGATCGCGGAGGCCAGCGGGCTGGCGGCCAGCCGCCTGCACCCGGGGATCTACTGGACGCACAACGACAGCGGCGACGGCCCCTACGTCTACGCGGTCGACTCGGCCACCGGCAAAACCGTGGCCCGGGTGACGATGCGCGGGATCCACCCCAGGGACGTCGAGGCGATATCGATCGGCCCGGACGGCGACCTGTACGTCGGCGACATCGGCGACAACCTCGACGGCGCCTGGAAGGAGGTGTGGATCTACCGCTTCCCCGAGCCGCAGAAGCTGCGCGACCAGAGCGTCGGCGTCACCCGCTACACCGTCCGCTACGACCAGGGCCCGCGTAACGCCGAGGCCCTGATGGTCCAGCCGAAGACCGGCCGGGTCTACATCGCCAGCAAGAAGCAGTCCGGCGGCGGCCTCTACCAGGGCCCGGCCGAACTCTCCGCCCACCGCGTCAACACCTTCCGGCGCATCGCCGACGTGCCGTGGGTGACCGACGGGGCCTTCTCCCCCGACGGCAGCCGCCTGGTGCTGCGCGGCTACTTCTGGTCGGCGGAGTACCGCTGGACGGGCGGTGTGCCGAGCAAGATCGCCGACCTCGACGTCCCCATGCAGGCACAGGGCGAGGGCGTCACCTTCACCCCGGACGGCCGGGCGCTGATGTACGGCAGCGAGGGCCGCAACAGCCAGGTGTGGCGTGCCCCCCTGACGGACTCCCAGCTGCCCGACAGCGTGCCCCCGCTGCCCCCGAAGCAGACGCCCGGGAGCGGGACGGCGGGCAAGGGCGCGACGACGGCGCCCGGCGCGCGGACGGGCGGTGCCGGGGCGGAGGCGGCCGGGCAGGGATCCGGCGGCGCGGGCGGCCGGACGGTGGGCCTCGGAGCGCTGGCCGTGGCCGTCGCGCTGGGCCTGGGGCTGCGCGCGGTGCTGCGCCGCCGCCGGGGCTGAGCCCCGGCGGCGGGATGCCGTGCGGTCAGCCGGTCAGAGCTTGCCGATGACGTAGTCGATGCACGCCGTCAGCGCCTCGACGTCCGACGGCTCGACGGCCGGGAACATCGCCACGCGCAGCTGGTTGCGGCCCAGCTTGCGGTAGGGCTCGGTGTCGACGATGCCGTTGGCCCGGAGCACCTTGGCCACGGCCGCCGCGTCCACACCGTCGGCGAAGTCGATGGTGCCGACGACCTGCGAACGCTTCGCCGGATCGGTGACGAACGGCGTGGCGTAGGAGGACTTCTCGGCCCACCCGTACAGCCGCGACGAGGAGTCGGCGGTGCGCTCGGTGGCCCACTTCAGGCCGCCCTGCCCGTTGATCCACTCCAGCTGCTCCTTGAGCAGGAAGAGCGTGCCGACCGCGGGGGTGTTGTACGTCTGGTTCTTCACCGAGTTGTCGATGGCCGTCGGCAGGTCGAAGAACGCCGGGATGTGCCGGCTGCTCGCGGCGATGGTGGCGGCGCGCTCCAGGGCGGCCGGGGAGAACGCCGCGATCCACAGGCCGCCGTCGGCGGCGAAGGACTTCTGCGGCGCGAAGTAGTAGACGTCCGTCTCGGTGATGTCGACCGGCAGGCCGCCGGCGCCCGAGGTGGCGTCCACCAGGACCAGCGCGCCGTCGTCCGCGCCCGCGACACGGCGGATCGGGGCGGCGACGCCCGTCGAGGTCTCGTTGTGGGTGAACGCGTAGACGTCCACACCGCCCTCGGCGACGGGCTCCGGGTGGGTGCCCGGGTCGGACTTGACGACCGTCGGCTCGTCCAGCCACGGCGCGAGCTGCGCCGCCTTGGCGAACTTCGACGAGAACTCGCCGAACGACAGGTGCTGGGACTTGGCCGTGATCAGGCCGTGCGTGGCGATGTCCCAGAACGCGGTGGACCCGCCGTTGCCGAGGACGACCTCGTAGCCGTCCGGCAGGGAGAACAGCTGCTTGACGCCGTCGCGCACCTGGCCCACCAGGTTCTTCACCGGCGCCTGCCGGTGGGAGGTGCCGAGCAGGGACGTCCCGGTGGCGGCCAGGGCGTCGAGCGCCTGGGTGCGCACCTTGGAGGGGCCCGACCCGAATCGACCGTCGGCGGGCTTGATGTCAGCGGGAATCTCGATATCGGCCACGGACGCAGGGTAGCCCGTTACGGGCCTGTTTCAGGGGGCGTCCCATCGGGTGAGACGGTCTTTTGACGCATCCCGGCGACGCCCGGCGCCTCCGCGCGCCCCTTGGATGCGCCGGTCCGCGCAGACGTGCAAGGTGGGGGCCATGACAGGTGGCGGCAGGGCGGGCGGGACCGCCGGACTGGAACGGGCGCTGCGCGCCGCGGTGCGCGGGGACGTGGCCTGGGACGCGGGCGCGCGGGCGCTGGTGACGATGGACGCGTCCAACTACCGGCGGGTGCCGCTCGGCGTGGTGGCCCCCGCGGACGCCGCGGACGTGGCGGCGGCGCTCGCGGTGTGCCGGGAGCACAGCGTGCCGGTGACGGCCCGGGGCGGGGGCACCTCCATCGCCGGGCAGGCCACCGGCACCGGGGTCGTGCTGGACTTCACCCGGCACATGAACCGGCTGCTGGAGATCGATCCCGCCACGCGGACCGCTCGTGTGCAGCCCGGCCTCGTCCTGGACGACCTGCGGCGGGCCGCCGCCGGGCACGGGCTGACCTTCGGCCCCGACCCCTCCACGCACAGCCGCTGCACCCTCGGCGGCATGATCGGCAACAACGCGTGCGGCGCGCACTCGGTGGCCTGGGGCACCACCGCCGACAACGTCCGGGCACTGGACGCCGTCACCTACCGCGGCGAGGCCGTCCGGCTCGGCACCGACGGTCTGGCGGGCCTTCCCGCGCGGCTGCGCGACGGCATGACCGCGCTCGCCGACGGCAACCTGGCACTGCTGCGGACCGGTTTCCCGCAACTGCCGCGCCGTATCTCCGGATACGCGCTCGACCGGCTGCTGCCCGAGCACGGCAGGGACGCGGCACGGGCCTTCACCGGCAGCGAGGGGACGCTCGCGGTGCTGACGGAGGCGACCGTGGCCCTGGTGCCCGCGCCGGCCGCACGGGCGCTCGCGGTGCTCGGCTACCCCGACGAGAGCGCGGCCGCGCAGGCCGCGCACCTGCTGCTGCCGCTGCGGCCGCTGACGGTGGAGGGGATGGCGGCCGACCTGGTGGGGGAGGCGGCCGCGGCCGAACTCCCGCGCGGCGGTGCCTGGCTGTTCGTCGAGACCGGTGGGGACGGCCCCGACGAGGCGGAGGCACGCGCGCGGGAGATCTGCCGGGCGGCCGACGGCGCGACCGGTCACGCCGTCGTCGCCGACCCCGCGCGGCAGCGCGCCCTGTGGCGGATCCGGGAGGACGCGGCCGGAACCGCCACCCGTATGCCCGACGGGACGGAGGCATGGCCGGGCTGGGAGGACTGCGCGGTGCCTCCCGCCCGGCTGGGCGGCTATCTGCGGGAGTTCCGGGCCCTGCTGGCCGCGCACGGGCTGCGCGGCGCGCCCTACGGCCACTTCGGCGACGGATGCGTGCACGTGCGGATCGACTTCGACCTCGTCGCACCGGACGGCGTCGCACGCTTCCGCCGCTTCTCCGAGGACGTCGCCGACCTGGTGGTGGCGCACGGCGGATCGCTGTCCGGCGAGCACGGCGACGGGCAGGCGCGCGCCGAGCTGCTGCCGAAGATGTACGGCCCGGAAATGATGGCACTCTTTTCAGATTTCAAGGATCTCTGGGACCCCGACGGCGGGATGGGACCGGGAACGCTTGTGCGACCCGATCCCATTGATAGCAACCTCCGCTTCGCCGTGCTGCCTTCCAAAAACGCAGGTTTGATCCCGGTGGCCTTCACCTATCCGGGTGATGGTGGCGATTTCGTTGCCGCCGTCCGGCGCTGCGTCGGGGTGGCCAAATGTCGCTCCTCGGCAGCCGATTCCGGTGGTGGTTCCGGTGTCATGTGCCCGTCCTTCCGGGTCACCGGGGAGGAGCGGCATTCCACCCGCGGCCGGGCGCGGCTGCTGCACGAGATGCTCGCCGGGGAGATCGTCACCGACGGCTGGAGATCGACGGAAGTCAAGGAGGCGCTGGATCTGTGCCTTTCCTGCAAGGGCTGCCGATCGGACTGCCCGGTCGAGGTGGACATGGCGACCTACAAGGCGGAATTCCTCCACCAGCACTACCGCGGGCGGCTGCGGCCGCGCACCCACTACGCGATGGGCTGGCTTCCGCTGTGGCTGAAAATCGCTCGCAGGTTCGCCCGGCCGCTCAATTTCCTTGGCCGGAGGCGGTCAACCGCATGGCTGGCCAAACGATTCGCCGGGATCGCAAAGGAGCGCGAACTGCCCGAACTGGCGACCGAGACATTCACCCGTTGGGCGCAACGCGACACCCCGGACGGCGTAGAGCGGATTACTCCGTCCGAGTGGTCCTCCACCGGACCGCGCACGGTCGTGCTGTGGCCCGACACGTTCACCGACCACCTCGCGCCCGCCGCGGGCCGGGCGGCCG
Source organism: Streptomyces sp. NPDC004031 (assembly GCF_053604375.1). NCBI lineage: Bacteria > Bacillati > Actinomycetota > Actinomycetes > Kitasatosporales > Streptomycetaceae > Streptomyces > Streptomyces sp. NPDC004031. Next base: position 18,316 of record NZ_JBSGHL010000022.1, read on the forward strand.
TGCGGGTGCTGCGGGCGGCGGGGCTGCGCGTCGTCCTGCCGCGGGCTTCCGTCTGCTGCGGGCTGACCTGGGTCTCCACCGGGCAGCTCGACCGCGCTCGGGCGGTGATGCGGCGCACCCTCGACCGGCTGGAACCCGCCCTCGACGCCGGGCTGCCGCTCGTCGTGCTCGAACCGAGCTGCGCCGCCGCGCTGCGCGCCGACCTGCCCGAACTGCTCGGCCCCGGCGAGCCGCGGGCCGCCCGGCTGGCCGCCGCCGTACGCACCTTCGCCGAGGTGCTGGAGGAACTCGCGCCCGACTGGCAGCCACCGCGCCTGGACCGCACGGCGGTGGGTCAGACGCACTGCCACCAGCACGCCGTGCTCGGCGACGCCGCCGACCGCAGGCTGCGCGCCCGCGCCGGACTGGCCGGTGAGCTGACCGGCGGCTGCTGCGGGCTGGCCGGCAACTTCGGCTTCGAGGACGGCCACTACGAGGTGTCCGCCGCCTGCGCGGAGGAGGCGCTGCTGCCTGCGCTGCGGGCGGCGGACGGCGACGCGGTGGTCCTGGCCGACGGCTTCTCCTGCCGCACCCAGATCGCCCAGCTCGCGCCCGGCACGACCGCCCGGCACCTCGCCGAGGTCCTGGCCGAGGCACTGGACGCGGCCCCGCCCGGCTCCCGCTGAACGGGGGCCGGGCGGGGCAAGCGGGGCGCGGCGCCCACCGGTCAGGCAGCGGCCCGGCCCGTGGCTCAGGACGTCGTCGTCGGGTCGCCCTCGATGGTGTGCAGGCTGCGGGCGCCCGGACCGGTGTAACGGGCGGAGGGGCGGACCAGGCGGCCGGTGCGCTTCTGCTCCAGGATGTGCGCCGACCACCCCGCGGTGCGCGCGCACGTGAACATCGACGTGAACATGTGCGCGGGGACCTCCGCGAAGTCCAGCATGATCGCCGCCCAGAACTCCACATTGGTGGCCAGGACGCGATCCGGGCGCCGCTCGTGCAGCTCGGCGAGGGCCGCCTTCTCCAGCGCCTCGGCCACCTCGTAGCGCGGCGCGCCCAGTTCGCGGGCGGTGCGGCGCAGGACGCGGGCCCGCGGGTCCTCGGCGCGGTAGACGCGGTGCCCGAAGCCCATCAGGCGCTCGCCCCGGTCGAGCGCGCCCTTCACGTAGCCGGTGGCGTCGCCCGTGCGCTCGATCTCCTCGATCATGCCGAGGACGCGGGAGGGGGCGCCGCCGTGCAGCGGCCCGGACATGGCGCCGACCGCGCCGGAGAGCGCGGCGGCCACGTCGGCGCCGGTCGAGGCGATGACGCGGGCGGTGAAGGTGGAGGCGTTCATGCCGTGCTCGGCCGCCGACGTCCAGTACGCGTCCACCGCCGCGACGTGCCGGGGGTCCGGCTCGCCGCGCCAGCGGATCATGAACCGCTCGGTGATGGACCGCGCCTTGTCGATCTCCCGCTGCGGCACCATCGGCTGGTGCTGGCCGCGCGCGGACTGGGCGACGTACGACAGCGCCATCACCGCGGCACGTGCCAGGTCGTCGCGGGCCTGCCCGGCGTCGATGTCCAGCAGCGGGCGCAGCCCCCACACGGGCGCGAGCATGGCCAGCGCCGACTGGACGTCGACCCGTACGTCACCGGAGTGCACCGGGATCGGGAAGGGCTCGGCGGGCGGCAGCCCGGGGTCGAAGCGCCCGTCGACCAACAGGCCCCAGACGTTGCCGAAGCTCACGTGCCCGACCAGTTCCTCGATGTCGACCCCGCGGTAGCGCAGCGACCCGCCCTCCCGGTCGGGCTCGGCGATCTCCGTCTCGAACGCGACGACTCCTTCGAGTCCGGGTACGAAGTCGGACATGCGGCGGCTCCTTCGATGCTGTCGGCAGTCGGGCGGCGGTACGGCTCTCCGGTCATGCCCCGTCATGCGGGAGCCCACCCTGCTCCATTCGGACCAGCCATTCTCCCGGTATGTGGACATGTCAGAGCGCGTGAGATGCCGCACACCGCCCGGTATCGGCCGCGGGCACGAACCTTCCCTCCCCTGGAAGGATGTGCGCGTGCGAGAACCCCACGACCTCCTGCGGGACGGGCCCGACCCCGCCGCCATGCGCCAGCGCTACCGCTCCGTCGGCCTCACCGAGGACGCGCTGGCTCCCGAGCCGTACACGCAGTTCGCCCGCTGGTTCACCGACGCCGTGGCCGCGGCCGCGGACGGTGTGATCGCCGAACCCAACGCCATGGTGCTGTCCACCGCGGACGGCGACGGCCTGCCCACCTCCCGCACGGTCCTGCTCAAGGGCTACGACCTGGGCGGCTTCGTCTTCTACAGCAACTACCAGTCCCGCAAGGCCCGCGCCCTGGCGGCCAACCCGCGCGCCTCGCTGCTCTTCCCGTGGCATCCGATCACCCGCCAGGTCATCGTCTCCGGCACCGTCGCCCGGGTGACGCCGGAGGAGACCGCCGCCTATTTCCACAGCCGCCCGCACGGCTCGCAGATCGGCGCCTGGGCGAGTGAGCAGTCCACGGTCGTCGCCTCCCGCGAGGCGCTGGAGAAGCGGTACGCCGAACTGGCCGCGCGCTGGCCGGAGGGCACCGAGGTGCCCGTGCCGTCCTTCTGGGGCGGATTCCGGGTCGCCCCGGTGAGCGTCGAATTCTGGCAGGGCCGGGAGGACCGGCTGCACGACCGGCTGCGGTACGTCCGCGACACGGCCGGCGGCTGGTCGGTGGAGCGGCTGGCGCCCTGAGACCCGCTGCGGCCCGGCGGGAAAGGGCCGCGGACCGCGCGCCGGGAAGAACCCGGCGTGGCCGGAAACCGACCGGCAATATGTGCGCGCCGGGCGCGGCGATATGCGGCGGGAAAAGGAACGACCCGCGGGCTGCCCTCCGGAGCCTGGCGGCTCCGGACACCGGCCGGACAAGTCCGGCGAGCCCGCGGGTCGGGTGACTGCGTGGGATTGGCGCGCAACGCGCACGCCCAGTGCGCGGAGCTAGCCCGCGGTCACCTCACGTGTCCGACTGCAAACCATGCTTCAGACCACCTCCCTTCGTGTGTGCCGCCACATTAGGAAACCGTCCGGCGGCCGCACAACTGATTTACGGAAAGTGCGTGTGACCCACCCCACACAAGGGTTGAATGTGGTGGCGTGCAGCCTTTCGACGCGCAACCGAAACCGCTGGGCAACGGCAGCGGCGATGACGACACCGGCGGTCCCGCGGGAACGGCGGAACCGGCCGGAGGTGGGACGGACGCCGCTCCCGGCGGCGAGGCGCACGGCGGTGGCGAGCGGCTGCTGGCGGCGCTCCTCGACGGCATGGAGGCGGGTTTCGCCGCCTTCGACGACGACGGCGTGGTCACCCACTGGAACGCCGAGGCGGCACGGATCCTCGGCTGGACGGCCGACGACGCGATCGGACGGCACGGCTTCGCCGGATGGGCGGCGCGCGCGGCCGACGCGGTGGAGGCCGAGGAGTGGCTGCGCCGGGTGATGGGCTCGCCCGGCCGTCACGTCCACGAGTTCGCGCTGCTGACCAAGGACGGCCACCGGGTGCTGGTCCGTACCCAGTCCGCCGCGGTGCCCGGCCCGGACGGGCGGCCCACGGGCGTCTACTGCGCCTTCTCCGAGGTGCACGCGCAGATCGACCTGGAGCGCTCCATCGCGCTCAGCGAGGCGCTCTTCGCGGGCGCCTCCTGGGGCGTGGTGCTGATCGACGCCGACCTGCGGCCCGCCGTCGCCAACCCGACGGCCGCGCGGATGCTCAGGACCGGCCGTGACGAGGTGCTGGGGCGCCCGCTGGGGAGTCTGCTCACCCAGGGCGTCGAGGAGCTGGAGACGGCGCTCCAGCACGTACTGGCCGAGGGCCCGCCGCCGGCCACCACGGACCTGTGGGTGGCCCTGCGCGCCGACCCGGAGGGCAGGCGGCGCTGCTGGCGCTGCGGCTTCGTACGGCTCGGCTCGCCGCTCGGCGAGGAACCCGCACCGCTGGGCGTGGGCTGGCTCTTCATCGACATCACCCGGCAGAAGACCGCGGAGACCGAGGGCGCGCAGGTCCGCTTCCGCTACCAGCAGCTGCACCGCGCCGACCGCGCCGCCGCCGAGTGCGGCAGCGCCCTGGAGGCCGCAGCGCTGCACCTGGACTTCGCCCTCGCGGGTTTCGCCGACCACGCGCTGCTCGACCTCGCAGACGACGCCGAGCGGCTGATACGGATCGCCGCCACGCCCGCGGGAGAGCCGGGCCCCTGCCGGCTGCTCCTGGACTCGGCCGAGAGCGGCATCCCCGTCGGCTACCCCGCCACCCACCCCGCGCTCCAGGCCCTGGAGCGGATCGGCACCGTACGCACCAGCTACGGCCCCGAGGTCCCCGGGGACCACGCGGCGGAGGCCGGGCCGCGGGCGTGGGCGGCAGCGCGCCGCTGGCCGCCCGGGACGGCGCACGGGCTGGTCACCGTGCTGCGCAGCCGCGGCCGTACGGTCGGGGCGCTGACCTTCCTGCGCGGCCCGGGGCGCCGCCTGTTCGACCGCGCCGACGCCGCCTACGCCGAGGACGTGGCCGCGCGCGTGGCCATGGCCCTGGACCTGGCGGGGCTCGCCGGGGAGCGGTAGCCGGGCGGCGGCCCGCGGCATGGCGCGGGGACCGGCCGTACGGCGCCGTGACGGGGCGGGTCCGGCGGTCCGCCGCGCCCTCAGTGCCGGTAGAAGATCCGGTCCCGGTACTGCTCGAAGACCTGCACGTTCCAGTCGTGCCCGCCGTCCACGTTGCCCGAGCGGAGCATCGGCGGGGTGACCCCGCGCGCGGCCAGGTCGGCGGCCGCGGTCGCGACGACGGCCTGCATCAGGGCGCTGGTCACGACGGTCGAGGCCGGGGCGAACGGCGCGGGAATCGAGTCGTCGGACAGCTCGGCGTCGCCCACCGCGATCTTGGAGTCCAGGACGATGTCGCAGTGGTCCCGGAGGAAGGTGCCCGACACGTGCCGGGACGCGGTCTGCTCGGCGTAGGCGACCGATGTGACGCCGACCACCGTCGCGCCGAGCGTCCGGGCCTTCTGCGCCATCTCCACCGGAAGGGCGTTGCGGCCGGACAGCGAGATCACGAACAGCACGTCGCCGCGCCGGACCGGGCTGGTGTCCAGCACCACCCCGGCGAGCCCGTCGATCTGCTCCAGCGCGCTGCCCAGCGTCGCGGGCCGCACGTCGATGCCCACCACGCCCGGCACCACGAGCAGGTTCATCAGGGCGAGGCCGCCCGCGCGGTAGACGACGTCCTGTGCGGGCAGCGAGGAGTGGCCGGCGCCGAAGGCGAAGACCCTGCCGCCTGCCTCGACGGCGTCGGCGACGGCGGCCGCGGCGGCCCTGATCGCCGGGCCCTCCTCGTCGCGCGCCCGGCGCAGCAGGCCGATGGCGGCGTCGAAGTACCGGTCCGACAGATCCTCGGCTGGCTCACTCATGCGGATCACCGTGCTGCCCTGCGCCGCCGGTGTCAAGGAGAGCCCGTCGCGGGCGGACACTCCACTTGGGGGCCGGTTGTCGGTGGCATGCGTCAGAATTGGTCGAGGGCCACGCACGATTCACATGAGGGGCGCGCATGTCCGGACTCATCGACACGACGGAGATGTATCTCCGCACCATCCTGGAGCTGGAGGAGGAGGGCGTGGTCCCGATGCGCGCCCGAATCGCCGAGCGCCTCGACCAGAGCGGACCGACGGTCTCCCAGACGGTCGCACGCATGGAGCGGGACGGCCTGCTGCATGTCGCGGGCGACCGGCATCTGGAGCTGACCGCCGAGGGCCGCCGCACCGCGACCCGGGTGATGCGCAAGCACCGCATCGCCGAATGCCTGCTGGTCGACGTCATCGGCCTGGAGTGGGAGCAGGTGCACGCGGAGGCGTGCCGCTGGGAGCACGTCATGAGCGAGGCGGTGGAGCGGCGGGTGCTGGAGCTGCTGCGGCATCCCACCGAATCCCCGTACGGCAACCCGATCCCGGGCCTGGAGGAGCTGGGCGAGGAGCGGGAGACCGACCCCTTCCTGGAGGAGGGCATGGTCAGCCTGAGCGATCTGCGGCCGGGCGACTCCGCGGCCAGCGTCGTCGTGCGGCGGATCGGCGAGCCGATCCAGACCGACGCCCAGGTGATGCACACGCTGCGGCGGGCGGGCGTGCAGCCCGGCGCCGTGGTCAGCGTGACCAGCTCCGCCGGGGGCGTCATGGTCGGCAGCGGCGGTGAGGCCGCCGAGCTGGACGCGGAGGTCGCCTCGCACGTCTTCGTCGCCAAGAGCTGAAAGAGCCACGAGAGCGACAAGAGCCCAAAGAGCTGGACGGGAGCCGATCCGCACACCGGGTCGGTGCGAAACGAAAGGCCGCCCCGGCGTCGTCACGACGCCGGGGCGGCCTTTTCCCTCCCGGCCCCCACCCGCGCCCCTCCCTGCCCTCCCCGACCCCCCGCCCCTCCTGCTCCCGCCGCCCGTGCGGCTGCGCACCGCGCCCTCCCCCGGGACCGGGCGGGACCCGCGGAGGCGCCGGGACCCCGAGCTTCCCGGTACCTCCCCGCGACCCGCTTCCCCTTCGCGCCGCGCCCCGCTCAGAGATCTCCCCTCGGCCCGCGCAGCCAATCCTTGAGCGTTGTCACTCGAAAGAGCGGTGTTGGGTGCGTGAGCCCCGTGTTCGAATAAAAGTTCGATAGCGTGGTCGGAGACGGGATCCAGCGACAGCACCGGGACGGACGACGACCGGGGAGGAGGGTGGTGAGGCGTATGGAGCAGCAGACGGAGCAGTACCGGCCGCGCCGCTTCGAGGTCACGGGGGCGGACGGTGTCCGCCTCGTGGCCTGGGACTACGCGGCGGCGGCCGCCATCGCGGCACCGCGCCGGACGCGGGAGCCCGGATCCGGGACCGGCCCCGTGCCCGGCCCGGCGCCCGCCGTCGGCCCCGCGTCCGGGACGGGCTCCGGGACCGGCGCCGGGGGTGGTCCCGGGGGTGGTCCCGGGGGTGGTCCCGGCGCGGACAGCAGGCCCGCGGTCCTGCTGCTGCACGGGCTGCTCGGCCGGGCCTCGCACTGGGCGGAGACCGCCCGCCGCCTCGCACCGCACTACCGCACCGTCGCGCTCGACCAGCGCGGCCACGGTCACAGCGGCCGCCCGCAGGGTCCGTCCGCGCCCGAGGCCTATGCGGCGGACGCCGCTGCGGTCGTCGAGCAGCTCGGGCTCGGCCCGGTCAGCGTCGTCGGCCATGGCACCGGCGCGCTGACGGCATGGCAGCTGGCGGCGCACCGCCCGGATCTGGTCGCCGCGGTCGTGATCTGCGAGATGCGGGCGGCGGCGCCGGGGGAGGCGCTGCGGCGCGCGTGCGAGGAGTGGGCGCAGTCGTGGCCGGTGCCTTTCGCGACGCTCGCCGACGCCCGCCGCTGGTTCGCCGAGCACGATCCGTTCGCCGATCCGCCGAGTCCGGCGCGCGGGGAGTTCTTCGCCGAGGTGATGGCGGAGGAGGACGACGGCTGGCGGCCGCGGTTCGCCACCCAGCTGCCGGGGCCGGGGGATCCGTGGATACGTGACGCGCACTGGGACGAGCTGGCCGGTGTGGGCTGTCCCGCCCTGGTGGTGCGCGGCCTGGACGGGCAGCTCGGGCGGGCCGAGGCGCACGAGATGGTCCGGGTGCTGCCGCAGGGCCGGTACGCCGAGGTGCCGGACGCCGGGCACCTGGTGCCGTGGGACCAGCCCGACGCCTGGTGCGCCCTGGTCGGTGACTTCCTGCGGGAGGTGGCGCCGCGGCGCCCGGTGACCGGCCGCGGGTGCGGGACGTGCAACGCCGAGGTGGGGGTGACGCGCAGGTGAGAGTGGCGCCGAGGGGGGACTGGCACGGAGGTGGGAGTGACGCCGAGGTGAGAGTGGTGTGAGAGGTCGGTGACAAACAGCGGGGCCGGACGGGCTGTGGCGGACTGCTGCGGCAGGCGGGGCGACCGGGCGGTGCGGCCGCGGGCTGCGGGGCGGTGCGGCGGCGCCCGCCCGCGGGGCCCCCGGGGGCCGTGATGCGAGCGCACACATCCTCATAACGCCTGCTGGTAGCTTGCGGTCGGCCGGATTCGTATCGCGTCATGGGGGAGCAGGGTGCGTCATAGAGTGATGAGAGCGGGAATCGCCGTGGTGGCGGTTGCCGTGGCACTGGCACTGGGCGGTTGCGGCAGCAGCGGCGGTGGCAAGGACGACGCGACGGCCAGTGCGACCGGGCAGCCCGACTCGCCCTCGGTGAGTCCGTCCGCGGACGCCTCCGCCGAGCCGGCCACCTCGACGGCGGCCGCGCCCACCGCCTCCGTGACGGATCCCACGCAGACGGCCGGTACGGACGGCGGCGCCGCCGACACCGTCGAGGGCGTGTGGCTCGCGGAGGAGGGCGCGACGAAGGTCCAGCTCGTCCTCGGCGCGGGCAAGGCGGGGCTGACCAGCACTCATCTCTGCGGCGGCACCTACACCGGCAAGGACGCCATCGCCATCACGCTCACGTGCATGGACGGCGACACCCAACGTGCCACCGGGCACGGGCAACTGGCCGCAGACGGCAAGACGCTGACCGTCACATGGACGGACGGGACGACCGACGTCTTCGCGCGCACGGGCCTGCCCAGCGACTGACCGCACGTCACCGGCCCCGGCCCGGCTCCCCTCGGCTCCGGCCCGGTCCCGCACAGGGCGTCCGGGGCCGCTGCGGGCCGCCCCCGGGCCCGCCCCGCAGGTCGCGATCGTGTCTTCCCTTCGCAACAACTGTGTAGTTGGTGTCAGAGGATGGGGGTGATCTACTGCAATCGGGTGGCTGGTGCGCTAGCGTCCCGAGGGCGGGCGAGGGGCCCGTGAACGTCCTTGAGGTAACGGGGAGGCTAGATATGTCCATCCATGGTGCTGATATCCAGCAGTTGCGCGACCTGTCCGGCAAGTTCAGCACTGAGGCGGGCAACCTCGGCACGCTGATCGGTCACCTGCAGAGTGCCACCTCCAGCAGCGAGAGCTACTGGAAGGGCCCGGCGGCCGAGCGCTTCCGCAGCGAGTGGGCGCAGCTCAAGCCCACCTTCGACAAGTTCGTGGCCACGCTGCACGACGCCCAGAAGTCGGCCAGCACGAACGCGGACAACATCGAGGCCGCGACGCGCTGACGCGCGAGCGCCTGACCGCGTGACCACCCCTGGGGGGAACGCGACGCAGCGAGGGGCCGGACCGGGATCACACCCGGTACCGGCCCCTCCGTCGTTCCCTGCCAACGCCAACGCCAACGCCAACGCCAACGCCAACGCCGACGCCGACGCCGACGCCGACGGCCCGGCCCGCGCCCGCGGGGTCCCGGCGGCCGGGACCCCGCGGTCACCGGCTACCCCAGGGCCACGCCCTGCACCTGCACCATCTCGCCGCCCCGGATGAGCAGCCCGCGCCCGACCGGCCCGCCGCCCACGTCGCGCGGCAGCCGGACGTTGAACAGGTCGCCCTCGCTCGCGCCCTGCGGCGACAGCAGCAGCCCGCTGCGCGAGCGCCGCGCCTCGACGAGGAAGCCGCGGTACTGCGAGCCCATCTGGTCCGCGGACCCGGCGGCGATCAGGCCGTGCTCGCCGTCCAGACCGGACTTGACGACCGTCTCCAGCGCGGAGTCCAGCGGGGTGTCGTAGATCAGCTCGCCGTCGTCCACGACCACGACGTAGGGCGCCCCGGCCCCCGCGAGGTCCGTCAGCTCCTTGAGGTCGTCGCCCGTCGCCTCGCCCGTCAGCAGTCCCAGCACCCCGGGTTCCCCGGCCAGTTCGCGCAGCGGGGAGCGGCGCGGGCTCACGAGGATCACCGGCACCCCGGCCGCGGTCAGCGAGCGGGCCGCGGCGATGAGGGTGGTGGAGCGGCCCGACTTGGGCGGCCCGGCGATGACGAAGCCCGGCCCCGACTCGCGCAGGTCGATGCCCACCGGCATCAGTTCGTCGCCGCCCACGCCGAGCAGCGCCCACAGCGGCGACGGCGGCGCGAACTCCGGGTCCAGCGCCAGCGCCTCGCTGACGGTGATGCGCGGCGGCAGGGCGTCCACCCGCATGGGCCGGTTGACGCGCGGCGAGCCGCGGTGGAGCTCGACGGCCTCGCGTCCGATCCGCTGCAGTGCCTCCACCTGGGCCTGGCCGGACGGTTCCGCGGCGAGCAGCGCGATCTGGCTCTCCTGCACCCCGTGGTCGGTGGGCCGCAGGGCCCGCCCGGACGGCATGGACTTGGGCACCTCGCGCACCGCGAGGCCGCCGGTGGTGTAGTCGTTGGGGTCGGCCATCCGCAGGATCAGCTTGTCGGCGAAGACCGACGAGATCTGCCCGGAGAAGCCGCTGCGGTCGGAGGTCATCACGATCTTGAGGCCGGCCGCGGCGCCCTCGCGGAAGAGCCGGTTGGCGGCCTCGACGAGCTTGCCGTAGTTGTACGACTCGAAGGTCGAGACGTAGCCCTCCCAGCTGTCGAGCAGCAGCACCATCCATGGCAGCCGCTCCTCCGGCGTGGCGGCCATGGCGCGCTGCTCGGCGGCGCTGGAGGCGCCGCGCAGGGCGAGCAGCTGCTGCCGCCGGGAGACCTCCGCGGCGAGCCGGTCCAGCAGCCGCTGGAGGCGTTCGGGCTGGTCGCGGGTGACGACGGCGCCGCAGTGCGGCAGTCCCACCAGCGGCAGCAGGGCGTTGGCGCCGCAGTCGATGCCGTAGAGGTGGACGTCCTGCGGGGAGGCGATCTGCGCCAGCGAACCGGCGAAGGTGCGCAGCGCGGTGGAGCGGCCGGAGCGCGGGCCGCCGACGATGAGCACATGCTCGCCGTGCACGATGTCGACGGCGAGCGGTGCCCGCGCCTGCTGCGCGGGCAGGTCGGTGAGGCCGTAGGGGATCGGCGGTACGTCCTGCCAGTCGCCCGCGGCGGCGGGCGCCGCGCCGTGGCCGCCGCCGACCGCCGAGGCGGCCAGCTGCGCGACGGTGACGGTTTCCGGCAGCGGGTCCAGCCACGGCTTGCGCGGGGCGGGCAGGCCCATCAGGTCGGAGGCGGCGGCGATGGCGTCGACCAGCACGGCGAGGTCGGTGACCATGGTGCCGTCGTCCTCGTCGCCGCTCGCGCCGCGCGGCAGCGGGCGGCCGAGCGCGGTCCAGCCCAGTGACTGGACGCCCGCCTTGGCGCGGGTGCCGCCGACCGCGGGGCGGCGGCCACCGATGCGCGCGGACTGCACGCCGACCAGCGACTGGGCGCCGGAGCGCACATAGGCGCGGCCGGGTGTGGACTTGGCGATGGCGCCCGCGTCGGGGGCGTCGATGACGTCCCGCGACTCGTCGGCGTCGGTGACGCGCAGCGCGATGCGCAGGTTGGTGTTGGCGCGGATGTCGGCGCTGACCACACCGGCGGGCCGCTGCGTGGCGAGCACCAGGTGCACGCCGAGGGAGCGGCCGCGGCGGGCGATGTCGACCAGGCCCGCGACGAAGTCGGGGAGTTCGGCGACCAGCGACGCGAACTCGTCGATGATCAGCACCAGCCGGGGCATCGGCTCCAGTTCGGGCCGCAGCCGCCGCGCGTCGCCGTAGTCCTCGATGTCCTTGGTGGCGGCGTTGAAGAGGATCGTCTCGCGGTGGTGCAGTTCGGCGGCGAGCGAGGCCAGGGCCCGTTCGGTGAGGTGCGCGTCGAGGTCGGAGACCATGCCGACGGTGTGCGGCAGCCGGGAGCAGTCCAGGAAGGCGCTGCCGCCCTTGTAGTCGATGAGGACGAAGTTGAGCGCGTCGGGCCGGTTGGCGACGGCGAGCGAGGTGATCACCGTCTGGAGCAGCTCCGACTTGCCCGCGCCGGTGGTGCCCGCGACGAGCGCGTGCGGGCCGTCGCGGCGGATGTCGAGCACGAAGGTGCCGTCGGCGCCGATGCCGATGGGCGCCGCGGTGCTGGAGCCGCCGCGCTGCCAGATGCCGGCGACGTCCGGCCCGGCGGGGTCGGGCATGCCCAGCAGGTCCAGCAGCCGGGCGGAGGTGGGCAGCGCGCTGTCGGCGTCGTCCCGGCTGACGTCCCGGACGGGCGCGAGCGAGCGGGCGACCAGCTGGCACCAGTCGCCGCCGACCTGGTCGGCCAGCACGTCGCCGAGCGCCTCCAGGCCCGCGCCGCGCAGGTGGACGCGGGCGTTGTCCTGCGGCGACCAGCACACCGCGGCCCGTACCTCCTCGGGCAGCAGCCGCTCGTCGGCGTCCAGGCACAGCGCGAGGATGCCGAACCGCGGGCCCTCCTGGAGCAGTTGCGGTACGCCCGGGGTGCGCCGCAGCAGCCGGGCGCCGTCCAGGACGACCAGCACGAACGGGTCGGGCCGCAGGCCGCCGCCCCCGCCGGAGGAGACCGCCTCGGCCTTGCGCCGCTCCAGCTCCTGGAGCAGCTCGTTGATCCGGCGGCCGGTCGTCTCGCCGTCGGTGCCGACGAGCGAGACGCAGTCCTGGCCCTGCTGCGGGGCCAGGTGCGGCAGCCAGTGCGCCCAGCCCCACGCCTGCCCGGCGTCGTGCTCGGACGACAGCAGCACCATCGACAGGTCGCGCGGGCTGTGCAGCACGGCCGCCTGCGCCACCAGCCAGCGCGCGGTGGCGAGGGTGCGCTCGCGCAGTCCCGCGACGCCGACGACGCCCAGCTCGGGCAGCGGCAGCGGCACCGGCACGTCGTTGACCTTCGGCGGCACCGGCTGCGGCGAACCCTCCTGCACATGGCCGCCCTTGGGCAGCAGTTCGATGTCGGCGAGCAGGTCGGCGACGCCGATGCGCAGCCGCAGCACGTCGTGGTCGGTGAGCCGGCGCTCCCACAGCCGCATGCGCGGGCCGGTGGCCCACAGCAGGATCTGCGCGGCGTCCGGGAAGGCGGCCCGGCGCTCGGCGCGGTCGGTGAGCCGCGCGCTCTCCAGGGCCATCTCGTGCTGGGCCAGTTCGGCCTTGAACTGCTTGGCGGTGGTGCGGTCCTTGCGCTTGCCCTCGCGCGACTCGCTGAGCCACTGCCCGGCCAGCATCATGGGGCTCATCAGGCAGAAGAGCAGCATGTAGATCTGGTGCACCATGAAGAACATCGCCAGGCCGAAGATCAGCGGCACCAGTGCGGCGATGTACTGGAAGCGGGCGCCCTCGCCCTTCTGCGGCGGCTGCGGCACGTACAGCCGGGGGCGCGGCGGCAGCGACTTCAGGCGCGGCGGGCGGTTGTAGGCCAGGCCGCCCTCGCCCATCGGCGACAGGTGCGCGTCGGGCTCGCTCGGCACGTCCAGCACCACGACGGTGTCACCGGCGCGTATCTGCGCGCCCAGCGGCCACTCGCGCTCCCCGGTGACCGGCTCGCCCTCCAGGGTCAGTTCGGCGCCCGGCTCCACGGCCAGCGTGACCGTGCCGTCCGCGGCGACCGACACCCGGGCGGCGGCCTGCGGGAGCAGCGGGTCCGGCACCGAGACCGTGCAGTGCTGCCCCGCGCCGATGGTGGCCTTGCCCAGGCCGAGCCGGGCGACCCGGCCGGCACCGGGGCCGCCGCACACCCGCAGCTCGACCCGCCCGGAGGGCTCGCCGGTGCGCATGAAGGGGCCGATGGAGTCGTCGGTGGTGACGCGCATGCCGTCGCGCAGCACCGCGCCGGCCGGTGCCTGCGGGTCGCACAGCAGGCCGTCCGCCCACAACCGCGGCGCGCCGGGGGCCGCCTCGCGGGTGCCGGGGAAGGCCAGCACCGTGCCGCCGCCCACCGCCGCGGCGTTGAGCTGCGGTGTTCCGCCGCCCGCCGCCTGGGCCAGCGCGGCGGCCACGTCGCCGGCCGAGGCCCCGTCGTCCGCCGCGACGACGACGTCGCGCGCTTCCTCGCCTTGCTGTACGACCGTCACGGTCACCCGCATGGGATGTTCCCTCCCCCGCCGCGGCCGGCCGGCCCGAACCTCACGCTCCGGCCCCGGCCCCGGGCGCACGTACCTGTCCCAGGAGGCTATCCGCCTCCGGAAACCTCACGTAACCCCCTCCCGGCCGGGCCGGTTGTGAGCAAACCGTGAACATCGCGCCGGACATCCCGGTACAGGTCCCGGTCCGGCACGGCCAACGGTGCCCGTACGGGGCCGTGTTACCCGGCAATACAGGCTGCGACCGGCGGTGACGCGGTGCGGAACTGTTGCACGGCTGTGGTCCGTCTGTCGCCCAACGTCCTTGAGGGCCTTTGACGGGCGCTGGTAGCGTCCCGGTGACTTGACATTGGAAAGCGGTTCGGCAGCCAGGCACCCCGGTGACGGCCCGTCCGCGAACGACCGTAAGTCGCGTATGAGCGACGGGGGCAGTCACGTGAGGACCAGGGATCGTTCCAGCGGCGGCGGTGGCGGACACCGCCAGGCCGGTATGCCCGCACCCGCCATGGGTGTGCCGGGCGGCGGTGAGCGGCTGCCGACGGCGCCGCGCGAGCGCAAGCCGGCGCTCGCGGCGCTCGCCGTGCTGCTCATCCTGCTCGGCGCGTTCGGCGCCGTGCTGACGGTGGTGCGGGCGAGCCACAAGGACTCGTACGTCGAGATCACCCAGTCCGTCGCGGCGGGTGACCCGATACCCGAGTCCGCGATCCGCTCGGTGGACCTGTCCGACGACTCCGGGCTCGGCCTGATCCGCTGGGAGCAGCGCGGCGACCTGCTGAACAACTACCGGGCCGCGGTCACGCTGGTGCCCGACTCGATCCTGTCCGCCAACATGATCACCAAGAAGGACAACGTCCTGACGCAGGGCAAGTCCCTGGTCGGACTGTCCCTCCAGGACGGGCAGTTCCCCCGCAATTCGCTCAGCGTCGGCGACACGGTGGCCGCGTACCTCGTCGGTGACAGCGCCACCAAGGACAGCGGCGACGACTCGTCCAGCAGTGGCAGCAGCGGCGGCGGCTCCCAGCAGAGCACCCTGATCAGCAACAAGCTGATCGTGAAGTCCATCGACGTGGACACCTCGGGCAACGGCAGCGGCAACACCTACGTCACCGTCCTCGCCGACACCGCGGACGCCGGTCCGCTGACCAACGCGGCCTCGGCCGGCAACGTCACCCTGGTGCGCATCGCGCCCGCCAGCGGGAACTGAGCGAGCGGCGGCACCTGACCCATGGCACTGATCGCCCTCGCGGCCGACAAGGGCTCGCCCGGCGTCACCACGACCGCGCTCGCGCTGGCCGCGGTGTGGCCGCGGCGCGCCCTGCTCGCCGAGACCGACCCGGCCGGCGGCGACCTGGTCTACCGCTCGCGGGCTGCCCACGGCGGCATGCTCGACCCCAACGTCGGCGTGCTCTCGCTCGCCGCCACCGCCCGCCGCGGCCTGGCCGCCGAGCAGGTGTGGGAGCACACCCAGCCGCTCGCCGGCGGCTTGGACGTCCTCGTCGGACTCGGCGGCTCCGAGCAGGCCGCGGGCCTGACCGGGCTGTGGCCCGTCCTCGGCGAGGTCTTCTCGATGCTCGGCCAGTCGCCGAGCGGCGCGGCCGACGTCATCGCCGACTGCGGCCGCATCAGCGGCGACTCGGCGTCCCTCGGCCTCTTCCAGCACGCCGCGCTGGTGCTGCTGGTGGCCAGGACCGAGGCCGAGCACCTGGCCCGGGTACGGGACCGGGCCGGCGCGCTGTCGGCGAAGCTGCACGGCTCGCAGCGCGGCGCCGGCGCCCTCGGCCACCCGCCGATCGGCGTGCTGCTGGTCGCCGACCCCGGGCACAGCGCCCGGATCGCCGGGCAGGCCAACGACATGCTGGTCGCCTCGCAGATATCCGCCCGGGTCGTCGGCACCGTCGCGCACGACCCGGCGGGCGCCGAGATGCTCACCGGGCGGCGCCGCGGCCGGCTCGACAAGTCCCTGCTGATCCGCTCCACACGGCAGATCGCCGGCGACGTGCCGAACCGGTACGGGGTCTTCCGATGAGCGAGATCGACCACCAGCTGGTCAAGCGCTTCCGGGAGCAGGCCGGCGACCGGATCGCCGAACAGCGCAGGCTGGACCAGGTCTCCGGCGCGCCGGCGATGAGCCCGGAGGACGAGCGGCAGTTCGCGCGGGCGATCATCGCCCAGATCCTGGAGGACTACGCCCGCCGGGAGATCAACGCCGGCCGCACCCCGCTGGACGCGGTCGCCGAGGAGGCGTACGCGGCCGCCGTGCACGCGGCGCTCTTCGGCGTCGGGCGGCTGCAGCCGCTGCTGGACGACCCGGACGTCGAGAACATCGACATCAACGGCTGCGACCAGGTCTTCGTCGGCTACTCCGACGGCCGCGAGCTCCAGGGCGAGCCGGTCGCCGAGAGCGACGAGGAACTGATCGAGCTCATACAGGTGCTGGGCGCCTACTCGGGCCTGTCCTCGCGCCCCTTCGACTCGGCGAACCCGCAGCTCGACCTGCGGCTGCCGGACGGCTCCCGGCTCTCGGCCGTGATGGACGTGACGCGGCGGCCCGCGCTGTCCATCCGCCGCGCCCGGCTCGGCAAGGTCTTCCTCGCCGACCTGGTCGGCAACCGCACGATCACCCCGGAGCTGGCCAGCTTCCTGCACGCGACCGTCATGGCCCGCAAGAACGTGATGATCGCCGGCGCCACCAACGCCGGCAAGACCACCCTGCTGCGGGCGCTGGCCAACGTCATCCCGGCGCACGAGCGGCTCATCACCGTCGAACGCGCCCTGGAACTCGGCCTCGACCAGTTCCCGGAACTCCACCCCAACGTGGTGGCGTTCGAGGAGCGGCTGCCCAACTCCGAGGGTCTGGGCGCCATCTCCATGGCCGAACTGGTCCGCCGCTCGCTGCGTATGAACCCCTCCCGGGTCATCGTCGGTGAGGTCCTCGGTGACGAGATCGTCACCATGCTCAACGCGATGTCGCAGGGCAACGACGGCTCGCTGTCCACGATCCACGCCAACAGCTCGGCCGAGGTGTTCAACCGCATCTCCACCTACGCGCTGCAGGCCAGCGAACGGCTGCCGATCGAGGCCTCGCAGATGCTCGTCGCGGGCGCCATCGACTTCGTGGTCTTCATCCAGCGCCGCAACGACTTCCAGCACGGCGGCACCCTGCGCCGTATGGTCACCTCGGTCCGCGAGGTCAACGGCGTGGACGGCAGGGTACTTTCCAGCGAGGTCTTCGCCGAGGGCAGGACCGGCGCGGCGATGCCGCACGCGCCGATCGCCTGCCTCGACGAACTCCTCGCCAACGGCTACCAGCCCACGGGGGTGTGGCGGTAATGACCGGTGTCTTCTCCTTGACCGTGATGTACGGGCTGCTGGCCGGCGCCGTCGTCGGCGGCGGCATCGCGCTGCTCGTGGTCGCGATCCGCGGCTGGGCGCCCAAACCGCTCGCACCCGGTGAGGCGCCTGCCGAGAAGGCGGGCGAGATGATGCGCTTCCTGTCGCAGCGCGGCTCGATCGCCGCCGTCGCCGGGATCGCGATCATCGCGCTCACCCGCTGGGCGGTGCTCGGCATCGCCACCGCGCTGCTCGTCTTCACCTGGGACAAGCTCTTCGGCGGCGCCGCCGACGAACGCGCCGCGATGAAGCGGGTGGAGGCGCTGGCCGGGTGGACGGAGTCGCTGCGCGACACCATCGCCGGCGCGGTCGGCCTGGAACAGGCCATCCCCGCCTCGGCCCGCGCCGCCGCGCCCGCGCTGCGCACCCACCTGGAGTCGCTCGTCGACCGGCTGCGGGCCCGCACCCCGCTGCCGGACGCGCTCCAGCACCTCGCCGACGAGATCAACGACGCGTCCGCCGACATCATCATCGCCGCGCTCATCCTCAACTCCCGGCTGCGCGGCCCGGGTCTGCGCGAGGTCCTGGGCGCGCTGGCCAAATCGGCGCGCGAGGAGGTCGACATGCGGCAGCGCGTGATGGCGCAGCGCGCCAGCACCCGGCGCAGCGTGCAGATCGTCGTCATCGTCTCGGTCGTCGTGGTGCTCGCGCTGGCCATCTTCAACCGCGGCTTCGTCAAGCCCTACGGCACCCTGCTGGGGCAGATGGTGCTGCTGATCGTCTGCGCCCTGTTCGGCGCCGGCTTCTGGTGGCTGCGCAGCCTGTCGAAGGTCGAGACCCCGGCCCGCTTCCTCGTCCACTCGCCCGAACTCCACGCCCAGCGGCAGGAGGTGCTGCACCGGTGAACATGCTCGCACTGGCAGGACTGCTCGGCGCCGTCACCGGTATCGGCATCTACGCCCTCGTCCGGGCGCTCGCCCCGAGCCGCAGCAGCGCCGCGGCCACCGTCGCCCAGATCGACGCCCTGCGCGCGCAGGGCCCCGTGGCCGGTCCCGCCCCGCGCGCGACCGACCTGCGCGGCCGGATCGGGCAGCGGGTCGCCGCCTTCTACCTCGAACAGGGCTGGGAGCTGCGCTCGATGCGCGCCGACCTGGCCGTACTGGACCGCAGCTGGGAGGGCTTCCTCGCGACCAAGCTGCTGCTCGGCGCGGCCGGCCTGGTCTTCGGGCCGTTCCTCTACGCGCTGGTCTGGCAGCTCGGTTTCGGCATCAGCCCCATCGTCCCGGTGTGGCTGGCGCTGGCCTGCGCGGGCCTGTTCTTCATGCTGCCCGACCTCGAAGTGCGCCGCGACGCCACCGAGAAGCGCAAGGACCTGCGCCGGGTGATCGGCGCCTACCTGGACCTGGTGTCGATGAACCTGGCGGGCGGCCGCGGTCTGCCCGAGGCGCTGATGGCCGCGGCCGAGGTCAGCGACGGCTGGGCGCTGGTCCGTATCCGCAGCTGCCTCAACGACGCCCGGATCACCGGCATCAGCCAGTGGGTCGCGCTCGGCAGGCTCGGTACGGAGCTGGGCGTCGAGGAGCTGCAGGACCTGTCCGTCGCGCTCGGTCTGGTGGCCGACGACGGCGCCAAGATCCGCGAGTCGCTGGCCTCCCGCGCGGAGACCATGCGGCACCGCGAGCTCGCCGAGATCGAGGGATCCGCGGGCGAGAACTCGCAGTCCATGCTCGTGGCGCAGCTGATGCTCGCCGCGGGGTTCCTGGTCTTCCTGATGTTCCCGGCCGCCATGCGCGTCTTCCAGGCGTGAACCGGCACCACCTCGGACGCGTCCCACCGACCGGGCGGCAACGGCGCCGCGGGCCGGACGCACGACGCCCGACGCACGACGTATGAAGCACACGCACCACGCACCACGCACGACGCACGACATGCACCGCACGACCGACAACCCGACTGAGAGTCGTCCGCCAGAAAGGATCCGGACCATGAACCGTCCCAACCCCCTCGCCAAGGCGACCACCGCGGTCGCCGGGCTCGTCCGCCGCCGTATCGCCTGGGCACGCAACGAGGGCCGCAGCATCGGCGCCTCCGCCGTGGAATGGGTGATCATCTCGGCGATCGTCGCCGCGCTGGTCGCCGGTATCGGCGTGACCATCAGCAAGGCGCTGAACAAGAAGACCGGCGACGTCAAGAGCTGCATCCAGAATTCGAGCACCACGACGAAGTGCTGACGCCCGCCGGACACCGGCGGACGGCAGGACAGCGGAAAGGACGGGGGAGACGATGAAGGCGGTGGGCCGCGTGCTGCGCGACCGGTTCGCCGCCGCGCGCGGCGACAGCGGCGTGGGGCGGCGCAGGGCGGACGACCGCGGGATGACCGCGATCGAGTTCGTCTTCCTGACGCCGTTGGTCTTCGGGGTCATCATCATCACCGTGCAGTTCGCGATGTACTACTTCGCCACGCACGTCGCGATCGCCGCGGCCCGCGCGGGTGCCCGGGAGGCCCGTACCCAGGCGGCCGTGAGCGGCAGCGACTGGCAGGGCAGGGCGCAGAAGAAGGCCGGCTCCTACATCGACGGGCTCGGCGGCAGCCTGCTCACCAGCCCGAAGGTCACCGTCCAGCGGGTCGCGGGGCACCGCGACCGGGTCAGCGTCGAGGTGTCGGGCCACGTGCCGTCCATCCTCGGCATCGGCATCACGGTGGACCGCAAGTCCGAGGGCCCGATCGAGCAGTTCATGCCCAACGGGTGAGGGAGCGGCCCGGCATGACGGCAACGGGGACGGCACGCGAGGCACGCGTGGCACGCGAGGCACGCAGCGCGCGTGCGGCGCGGAAGACGACGGGGACGACGGGGAGTTCGGGGACCTACGGGGATGACCGGGACGGGGACAGTGAGGACGGCGGGACGGTGACGTACAGGACGGCGACGGCCGCCGCGGGGGAGGAGCAGGGCGCGGGGGAGAGGGCCGGGGACGCCGGGATCTCGACGATCGAGGTCGTGATCATCGCACCGGTGCTCATCCTCTTCATCCTGGTGCTGGTCGCCTTCGGGCAACTGGCCGACGCCCGCGGTGAGCTGGACGGCGCCGCGCGCGACGCGGCACGGGCCGGTTCGCTGCACGGCAACCACGCCAAGGCCAACACCGCGGCCCGGCAGACCGCGACGCAGGACCTCCAGCACATCTGCTCCGGCCCGATCCGCATCACCCACGACAACACCCGGTGGGCCCCCGGCGGGGTCTACACCGTCCAGGTCTCCTGCTCGGTACGCGGCCTGTCCGATCTCGGCCTGCCCATCACCACCACCCTGAGCAGCGAGTTCGCCTCGCCCCTCGACCCCTACCGGAGGTTCGAGTGAAGCACCTGCTGCGCGCCCGCCTGCGGGCGGTACGGGAGGCGTACGGCCGGGCGTACGGTCGGGCGGGCGACCGCGGTTCGGGCGCCATCGCGCTGCTCATCTTCGCGCTGCTCTTCGTCACGCTCGCCGCCTTCGTCGTCGACGGCGGCCGGGTGCTGTCCACCCGCGAGCGCGCCGCCGACCTCGCCGAGCAGGCCGCCCGTGCGGCCGCGCAGGACATCGACGTCAACGCCCTGCGCTCGGGCGCGAACCTGGGCAAGACCGCGCCGATCCTCTACGGCAACTGCCAACGGGACATCACGCGGTACCTGCTGTCGGCCGGCGTCAGCAAGCAGGACGTCGGCCGGGCCAGCTGCCACGGGAACGCCCGGCGAATCACCGTCACCGTCAAGATCAGCTTCCAGCCCATGGTGACCAGCCTCTTCGCGCTCGACCACCACACGGTCACCGGAACGGCCACCGCGGAGGCACTCACGCAGTGACCGCGGTGCCGTGCCGGGGCAGGGCACCGCGCACACGTATCGCGCCACCCGGCGCGTCGCATAACGTCAGGACCGCACAGCACGCAACGGAGCAGAGGAAGCAGGGCAGCAGCGATGGCACGCTCCACCGCCACGGGACGCCACCAGTCGCAGGCGCGGCCGGGGCCGGGGCAGCACCCGGGCCGGCCGCCGCGCAGGCAGCGTACGTTCGGCGACGTCGTCCGCGCGCTGGGCGCCTTCGTGGTGCTCGCCGCGCTCGTGGTCGGCGTGCCCGGAGCGCTGCTGCACTTCATCGGCTCGCCCTTCCCGCACCACTTCGACTCCGACGTGCTGCGGCAGCCCATCACCACCGAGACCTTCGTCAACTGCCTCGCGGTGCTGGTGTGGATCGCCTGGGCGCAGTTCACCGCGTGCGTGCTGGTCGAGGGCAAGGCGGCGTTCTCCGGTGTGGGCGTGCCGCGGCACATACCCGGCTCCGGCGGCAGCCAGCTGCTGGCCCGCCAGCTCGTCGCGGCGCTGCTGCTGCTCGGCGTCGGCGCGGCCACCCTGTCGCCCGTGCTCGGCCAGCACGGCACCCACCACCAGGCCGAGCACCAGGGCCGTCCGGGCGCCGTCGCCGCCGCGCAGCAGACCCCGGGCGTCCCGCACCAGGGCTCCTCGAACGTCGTCGCCCCGCCGGAGGGCGGCGCGGGCCACGCCGGGACCGTCCGCAGCGTCGAACACGCCCAGCAGGACACGAAGTTCTACCGGATCCAGCCGCCCGAGGGCCGCCACCACGACTCCCTGTGGGACATAGCCCAGCGCCACCTCGGCGACGGGCGCCGCTACAAGGAGATCTACTCCCTCAACAAGGACCGTGTGCAGCCCGACGGTTCAAAGCTCTCGCAGGCCAGCCTCATCCGGCCCGGCTGGATCATGGAGATGCCCGGCGACGCGACCGGCGGCGAGATCGTCGACATGCCGGCCGCCGGGGCGCAGCAGGTCCAGCACGTCGCCCACGACATCCAGCACTACGCCGAGCACGGCGGCGCCAAGGACACCGCGGCCGAGGGCGCGGGCGGCGGCGCCCACCAGGCCCCGCACCAGACCCCGGCGCACACCCCCGCGCCCGACCAGCACCAGTCGCCCGCCGCGCCCGGCCCCGCCCCGGCCCCCGAACAGGCCGGCGCGCACGGCCCCGGGCACGTCCCCACCGTCCACGCCGCCGCCCACCACGGCGGGCTCTCCCAGCTGCCCGAGGCGCTCATCGCCGCCCCGCTGCTGGCCGCGGGCCTGCTCGCCGCGCTCGGCAGGCGGCGCCGCACCGAACTGTGGCAGTCCGTCGCCGAGGGCATCCTGCGCGTCCCGCGCACCCCGCAGGGCCCCGCCGCCGACGCCGACGACGCGCTGCGGATCGGCGCCGACCCCGAGACCGTCGCCTTCCTCGACCGGGGCCTGCGCGCGCTGTCCGCCCAGCTCGACAGCGAGGGACGGCAGCTGCCCACCGTCTACGCCGCCTGGCTCACCCCCGACGAACTGCACCTCCAGCTCGCCTGGTCCGAAGGAACCCCGCCCGCGCCCTGGGTGCTGGGCCAGGACGAGACCTTCTGGCGGCTCGCCCGCACCTCGCTGCCCGCCGACGCCGACACCGCGGCCGCCGCCCCCTACCCGGGCCTGGTCACCCTCGGCACCCTCGACGAGGCACGGCTGCTGCTCAACCTCGAAGCGGTGCCCGGCGTCGTCTCGCTCGCCGGCGCCAAGGCCGACCGCGACGCCGTCCTCGCCTCCATCGCCGCGGAGTTGGCCACCAACGGCTGGTCCGACCGCATGACCGTGACCCTCGTCGGCTTCGCCGAGGACCTCACCGCCCTCGCCCCCGGCCGGGTACGGCACGTCGCCGACGTCTCCGAGGCCATCGAGACCATGACCGCCGAGACCGAGCAGCGCCGGGCCGCGCTCCAGGCCGCCGGGCAGGACAGCGTCCTCACCGGCCGCGCCGGGCGCGCCCAGCACAGCCACTGGGCACCCCACCTGGTGCTCGTCGCCGACCGGCCCGACGACCCGCAGACCCAACGGCTCGCCGAACTCGCCGCCGACGCCGGACGGCTCGGCCTCGGCTACCTCCTCGCCGCCGACACCACCGCCGTTCCCGGCGCCGCCTGGGAGCTGGAGATCAGCCCCGCGGGCCGGCTCACCGCCCCGCTGCTCGGCCTCGACCTCGCCGCACAGCGACTGCCCGCCGCGCAGTACGCCGCCGTCCTCCAGCTCTTCGCCCAGGCCGGGGCGGGCGACGGCAGCGACGACGGGCGCGACCCCGACCCCGGCGCCCCCGCCTTCCTCGTCGACCTCAGCGACCGCGGCCGCCCCGGCGTCTACGCCCGCCTCCTCGGCGCCTTCGAGGTCAACGGCGTCCCGGCCCCCGAAGCCGACCGCGGCCCGCTCCTCCACGAAGCCCTCGCGCTGCTCCTGCTGCACCGCGAAGGCGTCCACCCGCGCGTCCTGGCCTCCGCGCTGTGGCCGCGCGGCGTCACCGAGGACGTCCGCGACGGACTCGTCGACCGGCTCCGCGACTGGCTCGGCACCGACCCCGACGGCACCCCCCGGCTCACCCACGACGAGACCGGCCGCATCGTGCTCGCCCCGTCCATCGTCTCCGACTGGGACGTCCTCCAGACCCTCCACCACCAGGCCGAACAAGGCGTCGGCGCACACGACCCCGCCGCCCGCCGCCGACTCCTCACCGACGCCCTCTCCCTCGCCCGCGGCCGCCTCCTCGACGACCGCGCCGCCGGCCGCTACGGATGGCTCTCGCACGAGATCGTCGAGGCCCAGCACCCGGTACTCGTCGCCGAGATCGCCCTCGCGCTCGCCACGCTGCACCTCGACGCGGGCAAGCCGAAGGCGGCGGTCGCCGCGGTGGAGACGGCCATGGGCGTCGCCCCCCAGGACGAGCGCCTCTGGCTCGCCCTGCTCCGTGCCGCCCACGCCACCGGCGACCCGGCCCGCCTCGAATTCGCCGCCGCGTCCCTCCTGAGCCGCACCACCACCGCCGGCCCCGCCCGAGGCCTCCCCCCACGCGTCGAGGCCCTCCTCGACGACCTCCACCCCGCCTGGCGCCAGTCTCTCGCCGAGCTGGCATAAACCGCCCCACGCTGCCGAGCCCTCGTTCTGCGCTGCCGCGCGGGGCCCTCTTTTCGAGCTGCGGCTGCGCTGCTGGGCCCACGCTCTTCGGGCCGCGCCGACGCCGCGGGGCACCTGTTTCGCGCTGCCGCGCGGAGGGCCCGTTTTTTGGGGCTGCGCGTGCCCGCGCGGGGCGAGCGTTTTGGGGGTGCGCGTGTCGCGCTGGGGACCCGTTTTTTCAGGGGCGCGGGGAACTGCGCGGCCCGCCCCCACCGGGGGCGCGGGTAGTCACCGCCCGAAAGGGGCAGTTGCTGTCGTGTCCGGACCACCGGCCGGTGGTGGGTTGCGCGCGCAGTTCCCCGCGCCCCTAAAAAACGGGTGCCCCGCAGCGCAGGCGCAGCCTGAAAACGGGTGCCCCGCAGCGCAGGCGCAGCCTGAAAACGGGTGTCCCGCGGTGCAGGCGCAGGCTGAAAACGGGTGTCCCGCGGCGTAGGCGCAGCCTGAAAAACGAGTGACCGGTGGCGCAGGCGGAGCCTGAGTGCGCGGCCGCGCGGAGGGGGAACGGGGTGAGGCCCCGGGAGAGGCGCGGGTCAGGTACGGGCGCGGTAGGTGGACTTTTTCGCACGGTTGCCGCACACATCCATCGAGCACCACCGCCGCGTCCCCGGACGCGACGCGTCGAGGAAGACCGCCCCACAGTCCGCGGCAGCGCATTCGTGGA
Organism: Streptomyces sp. NPDC004031; assembly: GCF_053604375.1. Taxonomy (NCBI): domain Bacteria; kingdom Bacillati; phylum Actinomycetota; class Actinomycetes; order Kitasatosporales; family Streptomycetaceae; genus Streptomyces; species Streptomyces sp. NPDC004031. The sequence continues at coordinate 43,117 of NZ_JBSGHL010000022.1, forward strand.
GGCGGGCCAGAAGCGCGGGCTCCGCCGCGAGTTCGAGGGCGTCGCGTGCGACGAGGGCGAGGACGGCGCCGACGGGCTCCTCCGCCCGCCACCGCAGCTCGCCGTCGGGGGCCAGGCGCGGTACGGGGACGGGCTGCGCGGCGGCGCGGTTGAGGCGGGTACGGACCGAGGGCGCGGCGGCGGCGCCGTCCCCCGCGCGGGCGGCGGCGATGAGCGCGTACACCGCCTCCCGCAGGGCGCGGGCCTCGCGGACGGCCGCGTCGGTGGGCTCCGCCGCCGAGCGGGACGTGTCGAGCGCGGGCCCGCACTGCCGTACCCACGCGGCGAGCGCGGCGCCGTCCGCCAGTTCCTCCTGCGCGCGCGGCGTCCCGCGGTACCGCAGGGTGCGCAGGTAGTCCAGGCAGAGCCGCCCGGCCCCCTGCCGGAAGCGCGGCGGCGCGGTGGTGTCCGTCATGCGGGCCAGCGTACCCCCGGAACCGGTATGACTGGTACCGTCATCGCACCGGTTATACCGGTGCCGTGAACTCCGCTCAGTGAGGTGACGATGTCCCAGCCGAACGGCCCCGCAGGCCTCGCGAAGCTCGCCCGGGGAAGCGGGCACCGCCCGGCCCCGGCGGCGGCGCCGCAGGACGGCCCGCCGCGCCGCCTCGTGGTGCTGCTCGCCGTCGCGTGCGGCCTGACCGTCGCGAACCTCTACTACGCGCAGCCGCTGCTCAGCGAGCTGCGCCGGTCCTTCCACATCGGCACGGTCACCGCGGGCAGTCTGGTGACCGCCGGCCAGCTCGGCTACGCGCTCGGGCTGCTCCTCGTCGTGCCGCTCGGCGACGTGCTGGAGAAGCGGCGGCTGGCCACGCTGCTGCTCACCCTCACCGTTGCCGCGCTCGCCCTGGCCGGCCTCGCACCGGACTTCGGGGTGCTGCTCGCCGCGTCCCTCGTGCTGGGCTGCACGCTGACGGTCGCCCAGATCCTCGTGCCGTACGCCGCCGATCTCGCGCCCGACGCGAGCCGCGGACGCGTCGTCGGGCAGGTGATGAGCGGGCTGCTCACGGGCATCCTGCTGTCCCGCACGGTCGGCAGCCTGATCGCCGACGCCACGAGCTGGCGCGCCGTCTACCTCGGCTCGGCGGCGCTCATGACCGTCCTCACGCTGGTGCTGCGCTCCGCCCTGCCGCCGCGGCAGCCCGCGGCGGCGCTGCCGTACGGGGCACTGCTGCGCTCCACGCTGCGCCTGCTGCGGGTTCATCCGGCGCTGCGCCGCCGGGCGCTGTACCAGGCGGCGATGTTCGGGGCGTTCAGCGTCTTCTGGACGACGATCTCCTTCGTCCTCACCGCCGCGCCCTTCCACTACAGCCAGTGGCAGGTCGGGCTGTTCGCCCTCGCGGGCGCGGGCGGCGCGCTCATCGCCCCGCTGGCCGGGCGGTGGGCCGACCGCGGCCTGGTCCGCCCGATGACCGCCGCGGCGTTCGTCGCCGCCGCGGCCGCGTTCGGCCTCGCGGCGGCCGGGCGGCACAGTGTGCTCGCGCTGGGCGCGGCGGCGGTGGTGCTGGACATGGCCGTCCAGACCACGCTCGTCCTGGGCCAGCATGTCGTCTACGCCCTCGACGGCGGCGCCCGTGCCCGCCTCAACAGCGCGTACATGGCCACGTTCTTCGTCGGCGGGGCGGTGGGCTCCCAGGCGGGTTCCGCCGCGTACCACCTCGGCGGCTGGCCTCTGACGACGGCCCTGGGCGCCGTCCTCCCCCTCCTGGCCCTGGCCTCCACACTGCGGCTGCGCCGCGGATGAGCACTTCCCAGCCGCGCCGGGCGGCCGTTTTCAGGGGCGCGGGGAACTGCGCGGCCCGCCCCCACCGGGGGCGCGGGTAGTCACCGTCCGAAAGGGGCAGTTGCTGTCGTGTCCGGACCACCGGCCGGTGGTGGGTTGCGCGCGCAGTTCCCCGCGCCCCTAAAAACGCGTGCCCGGCAGCGCAAGACGCTCGCCCCCGGCGAAGGGGGAAGCCCCGCCGGCTAGAGGCGGACCGCGGCGAGGATTTCGGGGAGGCGGACGAGGAGGCGGGGCGCGGCGAGGCGGAGGGAGAGGGCGGCGAGGGCCCCGCCGTAGAGGATGCCGACCGGGAGGGCGAGCCAGAGCAGGCCGTGGTGGCCGGTCACGTGGAGGACGACGACGGGCACGAAGACGGGCACGCACAGCACCGCCGCGGCGAGTGTGCCGCCGAGCAGGTTGAGGCCGGCGAGGCTGCTCTGGCCGGGTGCGGCGGAGCCGAACGGGTTGTCGTGCGGGAGCGCGTACGGGTAGCGCACGCTCGCGGCGCACCCGGTGGCGACGAGGGCGCCGAGGAACGCGTACGACACCCCCAGTGTCTCGGCCAGCGAACCGGCCTGGCCGAGGACGAGGGCCGCGCCGACCGTCACCACGGTGACGTAGGGCAGGGCTATCGCACCGACCGCGAGGGCCCGTCCGCGCAGTTCCAGTTCCGCGTCGCGGCGGTCGGCGATCGTGGCCGCGACCGTCCAGAAGGCGGAGCCGTCCGTGCCGAACAGGTTGAACATCTGGACGCCGAGCAACCCGGCGGCCCACAGGCACTGGTAGACGCTGCCGTGCTGGAAGACGGCGACGGCCGGCAGCAGCAGGCCGATCGCGAGTCCGGTCACCATCGAGGCCTTGGCGCGCGGTTCGCGCCACATGTAGCGGAACTGCCGCTGCACGACCGTGCCCGTCCGCCCCTCGGGCAGCCGCGGCCAGGGCAGCCGCCGGGTGCGTCCGGCGCCGTCCGCGCGGCTCGCGGACTCCTCCGGGGCGGCGGAGATCGTGGACGCGTCGGGGGAGACCATGAGCCGCACCAGGCTGTGGTGCCACCAGCGCAGCACCGCGGCCAGCACCACCGCGGTCAGGGCGAGTTGCAGGGCCGCCAGGCCGTACGCGCCGCGGTCGGCGGAGCGGACGGCGTCGACGGCGGTGCCGGGCGGTATCCAGCGGACCACGGACAGCGCGGAGTCGGCGTGGTCCAGCCCGTTCCCGCCGGACAGCGAATCCGCGCCTATCCGCACCAGTTGCGCGCCTATCGCCACGAAGACGCCGCTGAGCACCGCGAGGTCGCGGCCCTTGCGGCTGGTCAGCAGCCGGGTGTTGGCCGCGGCGACGGCCCGGGAGAGGGAGACGCACAGGGCGAGGAGCAGCAGCGCGGCGGGTACGGCGACGACGGCGGACGCGGCCCCGTACGCGAGGGACACGACGGCGCCGGCGATGAGCAGCGCGGTGAGCAGCGGGCCGACGCCGACGAGCGAGGAGACGAGCAGCGCGGTCAGCAGCGGGCGCGGGCGCAGCGGCAGCATGGTGAGGCGGGTCGGGTCGAGGGTCTCGTCGCCGCCGAAGAAGAAGAGCGGTACGACGGCCCATCCCACGGCGAGCACCACGGCCACGGTGACGGCGACGGCCGGGGCGTGCTCGCTGTGCCGCAGCGAGAGCAGGGCCGCGGTGTTGGCGAGGGTGAAGACGAGGGCCAGGCCGACGCCGGCGCACCAGCCGACCGTGCGCCCGGTGGACTGCCGCAGTCCGTTGCGCAGGAGCGTCAGTTTGAGCCGGACGAAGACGGCGGTCACCGGCGTGGCGGCCGCGGGCGCGGGCGGGGGAGCGGTGGTGGCGGTCATCGCGCGCCGCCGCCCAGCCATTCCAGGCCCTCGCCGCCGGAGCGGTTCGCGCCGACCAGCGACAGGAAGGCGTCCTGGAGGCTGCCGGACCCGCCGCGCACCTCGGCGAGGGTGCCGCGGGCGACGATCCGGCCCGCGGCCATGACCGCGACCCAGTCGCACAGGCTCTCCACCAGCTCCATCACGTGCGAGGAGAAGACGACCGTGCCGCCGCCGCCGGTGAAGCGCTCCAGCACCCCGCGGATGACCTGCGCGGACACCGGGTCGACGCCCTCGAACGGCTCGTCGAGGAAGAGGACGTCGGGGTTGTGCAGCAGCGCCGCGGCCAGGCCGATCTTCTTGCGCATACCGGTCGAGTAGTCCACCACCAGCTTGTTCTGGGAGCCGGTCAGGTCCAGCACGTCCAGCAGCTGGGCGGCGCGCCGGTCGGTCTCGGCGCCGGGCAGGCCGCGCAGCCGTCCGGTGTAGGCGAGCAGTTCGCGTCCGGACAGCCGCTCGAAGAGCCGCAGGCCCTCGGGGAGGACGCCGATCCTGGCCTTGACCGCGACCGGGTCCGCCCACACGTCGTGGCCGTGGATCTGCACCAGGCCGTCGTCCGGCCGGAGCAGTCCGGTGATCATGGAAAGGGTCGTCGTCTTCCCCGCCCCGTTCGGCCCCACCAAACCGACGAACAGGCCCGCGGGCAGGTCGAGATCGACACCGGCCACGGCGGCCTGGGTGCCGAACTGCTTCCACAGCCCGCGCACCCGCACCGCGGGGACGGGCCCTTCCTCCTGCCCGCCGGCCCCCTCCGCGCGGTTGCCGTAGTACGGCAGCGGTGTGCCCCGCTGTGCTCCCTGCTCCGACTCGGCCATGACCTGCCGCCTCCCCCTGCCCCGTGCCCTGCGCCGCGGCTCCCCACGGACAATGACACCCTAGACGGGGCCACTGACAGTGACCGTTTCTCGCGCTGGGTGACGGCCAGCCGGGGTCGGCGGCCGGACCGGGGAGGTCGTGGAACCGCCCCCGTCCGGCGGGAGTTCAGCGTCCCCGCGGGGGCGCGGCAGCGGTCCCGGCGCCGGCCGGCGGCCGGTGGGCGGGGGCGGTTCCGGCCCGCGCGGCGTCCGTCGCCTCGCGGGCGCACGCGTAGGCGAGCGCGCCGAGCGCCTGGGTGGCGTCCGGCAGCCAGCGGTTCGCGGGGACGGGGCGGCGGGCCCACACCACCGCCCCTGCAGGAACGGTTCTGGTGGGCGGGGCGACGACCCAGCTGCCCCGGCCGCGGACCGAGAGGTCGAGCGTCGAGGGCCGGCAGCCGAAACGGCGCAGCGTGTCGGGCACCTTGTCGCCACTGCCCGGCAGGACGAAGAACATTATCCGGCGGCCGGGGGCGCCGAGCACCGGTCCGAGCGGCAGGTCCATCCGCTCGCTTCGGGCCAGCGCGAGGCAGCCCGCGTCCTCCGACACCTCCAGGACGTCGAAGGAGCGCCCGGTGGGCAGCAGGACGGAGGAGCGCGGCTGTTTCTGCCACATGTGCCGCACCGCCGCGACCGCGCCGCTGGCCCCCGTCGCCCAGTCGGGGCGCGTGGGGTGTGCGCCGGGCGCCGGACAGTCGGGGGAATTGCAGGAGCAGCAGGGCGCACCGGTGGGGTCTGCCTCCAGCCAGGTGCCGGGCAGGACGTCCCACTGGCGGTCCTCGGCGTAGCGGACAGCCGCCTCGGCCAGGTCGCCCGTGAGCCGGGGCGGGGGTGGGTTGCTTTTGTCCACGCGGTGCTCAACACCCCCTCGTGGCCGGGGGTTACGGGCGGTCGCGGGCTGGGTCATGGCAGGCGCACGGATGCACTAACGGGGGCGCGCGCGAGCGCCGGGGCCTGGTGACGGGTAGTCAGTGGGAGCAGGCATCGGCGCTTGCCGGTGAAATCCCGCAAAGCGGGGCATTTCCCGGCCACGGACTGGGAAAGTATCGCCCAGCGGAGCCGCACAGCCATGCGGGACGTGCCACCGGGCGATGCGAACGCCCGCCGGGCACACCGCAGTCGGGCCGCGGCGCAGCGCACCGCGGAGCCGTAAACGGACGTCGGTCACCGGGACGGGTCGACGAGGACGAGGGGGACAACCATGGCCGCACGACCACTTGTGGCGCGCCAGCCCAACGAGCGGCTGCAGTCGCTCATCCAGGAGGCCGGCTGCTCCAACGCCGGGCTCGCCCGCAGGGTCAACATGTGCGGGGCCGAACACGGCCTCGACCTGCGCTACGACAAGACGTCGGTGGCGCGCTGGCTGCGCGGGCAGCAGCCGCGCGGCAGGGCGCCGGGCATCGTCGCCGAGGCGCTCGGCCGCAAGCTCGGCCGTGCCGTGTCGATCGAGGAGATCGGCATGGCGGACGGCAAGAACCTGGCGACGGGCATCGGCCTGCACTTCGCGCCGACCGTGCTCGGCGCGATCGAGCAGGTCTGCGAGCTGTGGCGCAGTGACGTCGGCCGCCGGGAGTTCCTGACCGGCTCCACGGTCGCCGCCTCCGCGCTGGTCGAGCCCAGCAGGGACTGGCTGATCACCCGCCCCGACCAGGGTGTGGCCCGCAACGGCGGCGCCAGGGTGGGTGCTTCGGACGTCGAGGCGGTCCGCGCGACCACCCAGGCGCTCACCGACCTGGACCACCGCTTCGGCAGCGGCCACGTCCGGCCGGTCGTCGTGCACTACCTCAACAGCGTGGTGTCGGGCCTGCTGGCGGGCAGTTACCGGGAGTCGGTGGGCCGCGAGCTGTTCTCCGCGGTGGCCCGGCTGACCGAACTGGCCGGGTACATGGCGGTGGACACCGGCCAACCGGGCCTGGCGCAGCGCTACTACATCCAGGCGCTGCGGCTCGCGCAGGCCGCGGGCGACCGCGGGTACGGCGGCTACATCCTTGCGGCGAGCATGAGCCACCTCGCCGCGGCCCTCGGCAATCCCCGGGAGATCGCCCAACTCGCCCGCGCCGCCCAGGAAGGCGCCAGGGGCCAGGTCGGGCACACCGCGGAGGCGATGTTCTACGCCGCCGAGGCGCGCGGCCACGCGCTGCTCGGCGACGCGCGTACCTTTGCGACGGTCGCGGGCCTCGCGGTGGGCGCCATGGAGCGCTCTCAGCCGGACCAGGACCCGGCGTGGATCGCGCACTTCGACCACGCCTACCTCGCGGACGAACTGGCGCACTGCCACCGCGACCTGGGCCAGGCCGCGCCCGCCGCCCGGCGCGCGGAGGAGGCGCTGGCCGCGCACCCGGTCAGCCGCACCCGGCGGCGGGCCATCGACATGCTGCTGCTGGCCGACGCGCAGGTGCAGCAGCGGGAGATCGAGCAGGCCTGCCACACCGGCACCCAGGCGGTGGCCCTGCTGTCGGGGCTGCGCTCGGACCGCGGCGCGGAATACCTGGAGGACTTCCGCCGCCGTCTCGACCCCTTCTCGGCCGAGCCGTCGGTACGGGAGTTCGGCGCCCGGCTGGAGGCACAGGAGGCGGCGTGAGTCAGAGCCGGACGGCGCCGGAACACGCCGCGTGAAACGGTGAACGGGCCGGAGCACACCGAATCGTTACCGTACCGACACCGTTTTCACCGGCGCGTCCAAAGCGCTGGAAATCCCGGCGCCGCGGCCCTCCGCGGCGCTGCGGACCACCGGTCCGCGGCCATGCCAGGCGCTCACCCGTTCGGGTTCGTGGCCCCCCTCCAGGTTGACCCGGTAGCGTGTGCGCTCGTCCGACACTTGGTGAAGGCGGGAGTCAACGGCGATGCACAGCAGCGGACGCGGCGAGGAAACGCCCGAACCGTACTCAGGCGCCGTCCAGCCCACCGGGCAGCCGCAGACGTACGGAGGGCACGTGCAGCCCGCTGCGGGCACCCCGTGGGGTGAACCGGCCGGAGCCCCCGGCATGCCGCCGCAGCTCCCCCAGCAGCCCGTGGAGGCCGCGGACGCCACGCAGATGCTGCCGCCCTACCCGGCCGCGGGCCCCGCCGCCGCCCCGCCGCCCGTACCCGCGGCCCCGCCGCAGGCGCCCGCCCAGCCCCCCGCGTCCTTCCCCGGCCAGGCCCCCCAGCCGCCCGCGCAGGGCCCGTTCCCCGGCCTGGCGCCCCAGCAGTCCGCCTTCCCGGGCCAGGCGCCGCAGCAGCCGCTGGAGCCCGCGGAGGCCACGCAGATGCTGCCGCCCTACCCGGCGGGCGGCCCGGGTGAGCCCGCGCCCGCCGAGGCGACCCAGCCGCTGGCGGTCTTCCAGGAGCAGCAGGGCTACGACCAGTACGGCCACGGCGCCCCCGCCCCGCAGCAGTTCCCGGAGCAGGCCGGCTACCCCGGGCAGGCGCCGTACCCGGACCAGCAGTCGTACGGCGGCCAGCAGCAGTACACCGACCCGGCGGCCTTCGAGCAGCCCGCGCAGCCGGACAGCGACTACGACCACCTCTTCCGCAGCGACGTCCCCGCCCCCGAGCCGATGCGCCCGCGCATCCTCCAGCCGCACGACGGCCGGGACCGGCAGCAGGGCGGGCAGCAGCAGTGGCAGCAGGGTCCCGGCGGCGACGGCTACCAGGGCTACGACGGCTACGACGGCTACGCGGACGACGACGACCACCGCGGCCGCCGCATCTCGCCCAAGGTGCTCATCGGCATCGTCGTGGCGGGCTGCGTGGTGGCCGGCCTCGTGGTCGGCGGGATGATGAGCGGGGGCGGCGGCAAGACGAAGTCCGACGCCGGCAGGCCGTCCGCGACCGCCGCGAGCGCCCCCGGCGGCACGGCCGACGGCGACGGCAAGAAGGCCGGTGCGGGCGCCGACACCGCCGAGGCGCAGGCCAAGGCGCTGGACGCGCTGCTGGCCTCCAGCGGTGCGAGCCGCAGTTCGGTGGTCAGCGCGGTCGAGTCGATCAGGGGCTGCAAGAACCTCCCCGGCGCCGCGGCCGACCTGCGCTCGGCCGCGTCCCAGCGCGACGGCCTGGTGACCCAGCTCGACGCCCTCAAGGTCGACAAGCTCCCCCAGCACGACGAGCTGACCACGGCGCTGACCAAGGCCTGGAAGGCGTCCTCGTCCGCCGACGGCCACTACGCGGCGTGGGCCGACCAGGCGGCGAGCAACGGCAGCGTCTGCAAGGGCGGCCACGCCCGCACCACCGCGGAGGCGCAGGCGGGCAACAAGGAGAGCGGCACGGCGACCGCCCAGAAGAAGACCGCCGTGAAGCTGTGGAATTCCATCGCGGCCACGTACAACCTCACCAAGCGCCAGTACAGCCAGCTCTGACCCTTGCCGGTGCGGCCCGTGCCCCGGGCGGGCCGGACCGAGCCCGCGGGGGCGTCAGCCGAGGGCGGTCGCCGTCCGCAGCGTCGGCGCCATGTCCACGAATCCGGGCTTCTGCTGCACCAGCTTGCCGCCGGTGATCACCTGGTAGGTGACCTTCGCGTTGCTCAGCCGGACGTGGTCGGGCAGGTTGAGCAGGTCGTTCTCGGTCCAGCCGAGGTCGGGGGTGAGCCCGCCGGTGGAGAGTCCCGAGGTGCGGTCGAAGGCCCGCTCGACGCTCGCCGAAGTGACCGCGGTGCCCTTGTCCATCGCCCTGACCACCTTGGTGAAGGCGGTGTAGGCGATCCAGGTGGTCTGCACGCCGGGGTCGGCGACATCGATGCGGTCGTCGGAGAAGGCGTACTTGTCGACGACCGACTTCATCTCCGCCCACTTCGGGTCGGACGCCGGCGGGTACCAGTCCGTGACGAGGGCGTTCTCCAGCGGGCTGTTCGCACCGCCGGTGGCGTTCACCAGGGACTGCTGCACACTGCCGATGACCGACGACAGCCGCACCTTGGGCCTGTCGTCGCCCAGCCGGCGCAGCGAGTCGAAGAAGGTGCTGGTGTGGTCGCCGAGCACCGCCGACACGCAGCCGCTCGCCTTGTTGTCGCCCACCGCCTGCTCGGCGACCTCGGAATACTCCGAGGCGTCGTCCTTGGCGAGCAGGTCGCGCGCGGGCGCGTGGCCGCCGGACTTCAGACCCTGGTCGAGGAAGATCGGGAACTGGTCGCCGGTGATCGAGTCGGGGCGCACCAGCGCCACCTTCTTGCAGGTCTCGGCCAGTTGCTCGCCGCTGCCCGCGAGCAGCGCCGGCAGCCCGCCGTTGACCGGGTACGACAGCGGGCTGAGGTACTCGTCCTGCGTGATGCCGTAACCGCCGATGTACGGGATGTCGGTCGAGGCGAGCGCGGTGGTGAAGGCCCGGCCCTGTTCGCTGTAGGAGCCGACGACGGCGACCGCGTGCGCGGCCGCGGCCTGCTGCACGCAGTCGGACACGGCGACGGCGTCGTTGCGCTCGTTGCACGTGAGCACCTTGAGCTTGCGGCCGTTCAGCCCGCCGTTGTCGTTGACGTACTTCTCGTACGCCTGGGCCATGGCCACCATGCCCGGCATGTTCGTGGCCTTCGTACCCTGTGGTGCCCATGTCATCACCACGACGGGACCCGTCGAGCCCCCCGAGTTCCCGGGGAGCACGCCGCAGCCGCTGAGCAGCGCACTTGTGGCCAGCAGCGGGACGACAACGTGGCGAACCCTGCGTATGCGCCGTTCGGTCATGGTTACGGAAGATGGTGGTCCGCGCCCAACGTCAGGGTGATCGCACCCAAACGGGCGGTCACTTTCAGGTGAATTACAGGTGGCGCAGTTCGATTGCGTACGATGACCGGCCGTGCAAGGTTCCGAGAAGTCTTCCCGCCGCGGCCGTGTCTCCTCCACGATGGGAGGCATGCCTGTCAACGACATGCCGTGGTGGCGCTGGCGCAGCAACGTGCGCTCGGCGCTGCACATGATCAGCGATCCGGTCTTCCAGCGCGAGGTGTGGCAGGCCGGCCGTCCGGGCTACGGGGACGTCACCGACGCCGTCTACCGGCTGGTCGAGGACACCTGGCTCGACAACTGGTCGGCCGACAAGTACGTCGGCACCATATTCCGCGACGCACAGGAGGCGGCGCTGGTCGACGTCGCGGTGCTGCGGGTGCTGAAGATCCTGCACCAGGTGGGCGCGGACGCGCCCGTGACCGCCTACCTGGAGCACGCCGGATGGCCCGACGCGGTCCGCGCGGCACGGGACGCGCACGTCCTCATGGCCCGCGCGGACGGGGAGGATCCGGAGATCGCGCCGCGCTCGCTGGAAGTGCTCGCCATCTACACCAGGTCCGCGTGACGGACACAGCGGCGCGCCGACGGCCCGGTGTGCGAGGCTGACCGGGTGACCGATCAGCCGCCCCGGCAGCCCGCCGACCCGCAGTACGTCCTGACCCTGTCCTGCCCGGACAAGCAGGGCATCGTGCACGCCGTGTCCAGTTACCTGTTCATGACCGGCTGCAACATCGTGGACAGCCAGCAGTTCGGCGACCGCGGGACCGGTCTGTTCTTCATGCGGGTGAGCTTCTCCGCCGAGCCGCCCGTCGATCTGGAGAAGCTGCGCGCCAGCTTCGCCGCGATCGCCGACGCCTACCACATGGACTGGCAGATCCACCCGGCCGCCGAGCGCATGCGCGTCGTCCTCATGGTCAGCAAGTTCGGGCACTGCCTCAACGACCTGCTGTTCCGGGCGAGCATCGGCGCGCTGCCGGTGGAGATCGCCGCCGTGGTCTCCAACCACACCGACTTCCGCGAGCTCGCGGGCTCCTACGGGGTGCCCTTCCACCACATCCCGGTCACCCGCGAGACCAAGGCGGAGGCCGAAGGCCGGGTCCTGGAACTGGTGCGCGAGCTAGGCGTGGAGCTGGTCGTCCTGGCCCGCTACATGCAGGTGCTCTCGGACGGTTTGTGCCGGGAGCTGTCGGGGAAGATCATCAACATTCACCACTCGTTCCTGCCGAGCTTCAAGGGCGCCAAGCCGTATCACCAGGCGCACGACCGCGGGGTGAAGCTGATCGGTGCGACCGCGCACTATGTGACGGCCGACCTCGACGAGGGCCCGATCATCGAGCAGGAGGTCGAGCGAGTGGGCCACGCGGTCACCCCGGAGCAGCTGGTCGCCCTGGGGCGGGACGTGGAGTGCCAGGCGCTGGCCCGCGCCGTGAAGTGGCACAGCGAGCGCCGGGTGCTGCTCAACGGCAGCCGCACGGTGGTCTTCGCCTGAGACCGGGGCGCCCCGCCCGGACCGGCCGGTCCTGTCCTGGAACCGGTCGGGTCGGCCCTCGGGCCGGTCAGAGCCGGGAGAGCGACGCCGCCGCGTAGAGCACGTCCCGGACGACCTCGCGGTCGCCGTGCAGCCCGATCGCGATCCGCTCCGGATCCAGATGGCCCGCCGCGAGCTGGCAGAACTCGACACCGTCCATCGCCACCTCGGCGACGGCGTGGTCCTGCGAGGCGACCGCGCCCGGCGAGTCCAGCGGCAGGCACCACCGGCCGCCGCCCGCGCCGTCGATCTGCAGCAGCAACGAGCGCCCCGGCGCGCCCGCGTCGGCCAGCCGCGCCTGGGAGGCCGCGAGCCCCTGCCGCCGCCGGGCGGCCAGCGCGCCCGGCAGCATCCGCGCGGCCAGGTCGATGATCCGGTTCAGGTTGCGCGGCGCCGGAGGGTCGTACGGGTACGCCACCGCCTCCGCGATGTCCGCGGCGTGGATCCAGCACTCGAAGGCCCGGTCCACGAAGGCGTCCTGCAAGGGCATCGTGCACGACCCGAAGTCGACGGCTACTCCGGCGGCCCCGGCACCCGCGAAGGACACCGTGCGCAGCAGGGTGTGGCTCTGCTCCCGCCAGGTGTCGCGCAGCGCGGCCGACCGGGCGGCGTGCGCGCCGGGGCTCTCGGCGGCCGCGGCCCGCTGCGCCGCCCACAGCGCCTCGGTGCGGCCGACCGCGTCGAGCGGCAGCTCCGCGCCCTCGCCGCCCTCCGCCCCGTCGGCGCCCTCGGCGTTCGCCCCGTCCGGCAGGCGCGCGTCCGACAGGTCGAGGGCGACCGCGACGAGGCCGTCCACCGACGTCAGATGGGCGATCACCTCGCCCACGGTGGCCTTCCTGGTGACCGGCCCGTTGTCGTACCAGCGCAGCGCGACCGGCTCCTGCCAGGACGTCTCGCCCAGGTCGCGCAGCAGCGCGTCCAGCCGGGCCGCCTCGGCGTCGTACGGTCCGGCCCACTCGGGCACCGGGATACGGGCCGGACGGCGGCCCAGGCAGCCTTCCAGCACCCGGGCCCGCAGCAGCGGGTCCAGATCGAGCGGCTCCTCGTGGTGCAGCAGGCCGACCGCGTCCCGCAGCCGCAGCGCCTCCTCCGCGCACGCGGCGCAGTCGGTGAGGTGCACCTCGACCGCGAGCGCCTCGTCGCGCGAGCACGCGGTGAGCGCCCAGGCGCCGAGCAGCGACTTGAGGGTGCCGTGGTCGTACAGCGGCAGCCGCGACTCCGGCTCCGGTTCGGGCCCGTACGCGTCGTACGGGCCGGGCGGCTGCGGCAGGGGGCGCGCGGCGCCCTGCTGGTCGCGCTGCTGCGGCACGCGGGGCAGGCCGTCGCCCTCGCCGCCGCCGTGCGGGCCGCCGCCGTTGCTGTAGGCCGCGCCGCTCACGGCTGCCCCCGGTGGTCCGACGCGGGCACACCGGGCGCGCCGCGGGTGCCGGGCGCCTCGGGGAGGCGGGTCTGCCGGGCGTCGCCGGGTTCCATGGCCGTGGACAGCAGTTGCAGGCCCAGCCGCAGCCGGCGCCGCGACTCGTCGGCGCTCACCCCGAGCCCGGCGGCGGCGTCGCGGTAGTCCAGCCGCCGCCGGTAGGCGAGTTCGAGCGCGTCACGCAGCGGGGCGGGCATGGAGGTCACGATGAAGTCGGCGCGGGCGGCGGTGTTGGCCTCGCGGACGCGCGCCTCGACCTCGTCGGAGGTGGAGTGGCCGCGGCTGGCGTACTGCCGCAGCCGGTGCACGGACTGGCGCTGGGTGAGGGCGGCGAGCCAGGAGCGCAGCGAGCTGTGCTTGGGGTCGAAGTCGTCCGGATTCTCCCAGACGTAGCCGAAGACCTCACGGGTGATCTGGTCGGCCGCGTCGTCGTCGTCGAGCACCCGGTAGGCGAGGTTGTGCACCATGGAGGCGTAGCGGTCGTAGAGCTCGCCCAGCGCGGCTTCCTCGCCGCGCGCCAGCCGCTGCCGCATCTTGCGGTCCCAGCGCGGTGGTGCGGGTGTCGCCATCTGCCGCCCCCTTCGCCTCGCCCCTGCGTCGCAGCCGCCGTACCGGCCCAGGTGGCCGCTCCTCCCGACCGTACCCGCCGGGTGCTGTGGCATGCGTCCCTTTGCACCAAGCTGGCCCTTCATGTGATCGCTTCTGTCGGTCTGTTATGCGGGTGTGACCGGAAGATTGCAGGGTTACGGCTGTGAACGGGCATAGGGTCCTTGTGATGACGAATCCGATACCGAAGCCGGCACCCGCGGTGCGGTCGGCAGTGAGGCCGGCCCCGCCGGCCGCGCGGAGAGGTGTGCCCTTGTGCTGGTGACCCGGGCCGAACACGACGGCTGGGCGGTGATGACGGTCACGGGCGAGATGGACCTGGTCTCGTCCCCCGCGGTACGCCAGCAGGTGCACGACGCGGTCGCGGACGGGCGTCGCAACGTTGTCCTCGACCTGACCGGCGTGCGCTTCTGCGACTCCAGCGGCGTGGGCGTGCTGATCGGCGCCCGGCGGCTGATGCGGTCGTGCGCCGGGCGGCTGCGCATCGTGCTGCCCGCCGGCGGCCCGGCCGCCGACGAGGGCGCGCACGTCAACCGGGTGCTCGCGGCACTCGGCGTGCGCCGGCTGTTCGAGGTCTACCCCGACCTGGCCGCCGCGACCGACGACTCCGCCCAGCCGCTGAGCGCCTGAGAAAGCCCTGCCCGCTGCCCGTGACGTCCGATTACGGAGCGTCCGCTCGGAGTTGTGTCCGATGCGTGACTTGTTACACCGTGGAGTCGGCTGCCGCCTCGGGTACGCTCCATCGGGTGCGCGTACGTCCCTGGTCCCGGACTGCCGCCCGGTTCCGCCGGGTGGGGGTGAGCCCTGGTCGGCTGACCGGTGCGCCGACCGGCGCACTGCGGGGCACAGTATGCAGCACGCGTGCTCCGTTGCGCTGGAATATGACGGAAGCGCTTGTTGGGGTGACTGACGGTCAATCATGCTATGGAGGGCCGGGATCACGCACGGTGATTCCGTGGAAGCATGAAGTCCGGTGTCCGCCGGTTCGGATGGTGTGAACGTGCAGATGCTGCAGGTGCAACTGGAGCTGGGCGTCGACCCCGCGGAAGTGGGGCGGGCGCGCCGCTGGGCGAGGTCGCGGCTGGTCAGGTCGGGCATAGGTGCCGACGAGCCGGTCGCCGAGACGCTGATCCTGCTCATCTCCGAACTCGTCACCAACGCCGTCGTGCACACCGGCTGCCCCGCCGTGCTGCGGATGCTCTTCTCCTCCGCGCCCGCGGCCCCGGTGCGCGTCGAGGTCGCCGACTCCAGCGACACCCCGCCCGCCCCGCGGCACGCCCGCAAGGACGACACCGGCGGCCGCGGCCTGGAACTCGTCGACGGCCTCGCCGACCGGTGGGGCTGGCAGCCGGAGGGCGCGGGCAAGCAGATCTGGTGCGAGGTCGACCGCGGGGCGGGCGACACCGACGGCTGCCCGGCCCGGGTCGGCCTCGGCGACCGGGTCCTGCGCGCGGCCGCCCTGAGCTGACCCCGGCCGCCAAGCCGCCCGGCCGTCCAGCCGTCCGGACCCGGCTTCCCGGACCGGCCGCGGCCGCGGCTCAGCGCGGCGGCGCGGCCGGCTGGAAGGCGCGGCGGTACGCGGTCGGCGACACGCCCAGCGTGAGCTGGAGGTGCTGCCGCATCGAGGCGGCGGTGCCGAAGCCCGCCCTGTCGGCGATCCGGTCCACGCTCAGGTCGGTCGACTCCAGAAGCTGCCGCGCCAGTTCGACCCGCTGCTGCGTCAGCCAGCGGCCCGCGCTCATGCCCACCTCCTCCCGGAAGCGCCGGGTGAAGGTGCGCACGCTCATCGCCTCCCGCTCGGCCAACTGCCGCAGCGTGAGCGGCTGGTCGAGCCGGTCCAGGGCCCACGCCCGAGCCCGCTCGGTGCTCGCGAGCTGCGGCTCGGGCAGCGGCCTGCGGATGAACTGCGCCTGCCCGCCCTCGCGGTGCGGCGGCACCACGGTGCGGCGCGCGACGTCGTTCGCGACCGCTGTGCCGCAGTCGCGCCGCACGATGTGCAGGCACAGGTCGATGCCCGAGGCCACCCCGGCCGACGTCAGCACGTCCCCGTCGTCCACGTAGAGCACGTCGGGATCCACCGTGACCCGCGGGTAGAGCCGCTGGAAGTGCTCGGCGTGCATCCAGTGCGTGGTGGCCCGCCGCCCGTCCAGCAGCCCCGCGGCCGCCAGCAGGTACGAGCCGGTGCAGATCGACACCACGCGCGCGCCCGGCCGGATCGCCGCGACGGCCCCGGCCAGCGGGGCACTCAGCACCCCGTCCTCGTAGGCCGGGCCCACCTCGTGCGACGCGGGCACCACCACGGTGTCGGCCTGCGCCAGCGCCTCCGTGCCGTGCGCGACCACGATGGGGAAGTCGGCGTCCGTCCGCACCAGCCCCGGCGCGAGACCGCACGTCACCGTCTCGTAGTACGGCACGCCCTCCGCGCTGCGGGCGGCGCCGAAGATCCGGTGCGGGACGCCCAGTTCGAACGGGATCACGCCGTCCAGCGCGAACACCGCGACCCGGTGCCGCCCGGGGTGGCGGAACACGCCGGCGCGGCCGTGTCCCGCCCCGCCGCCGGTTCCGTCCCCGGCCCCGTGCCCGTTCCCGGCCCCGTCGGCGGTCGTGCGGTCGGTCGCGTCCCCGGCCACGTCCCTGGCCATGTCCTCGGCTCGGCTCATGGCCCGATCCTTGCACATGATGGCCATCGGGCCACTCGCTGCCCGGTGCGGGCCGCCGGAGACTGGCCCGGTGACGCAGACAACCCCCGCAACCGCCCCCGCCACCGGCGGCGGAGCCGCCGCTCCCGGCCGTCGACCGCGCCCGCACCGTGCCTGGGCCGTCGCCGCCGTCACCTTCCTCACCCTCATCGGCGCCGCCGCGTTCGCCTCCCTCCCGGGTCTGCTGATCGACCCACTGCACTCCGAATTCGGCTGGTCGCGCGGGATGATCGGGCTGGCCGTCTCGGTCAACCTCGCGCTCTACGGACTGACCGCCCCCTTCGCCGCCGCGCTCATGGACCGCTTCGGCATCCGCAAGGTGGTCGTCTGCGCCCTGCTGACCATCGCGCTCGGCGCGGCGCTGACGGTCTCCATGACGCAGGTGTGGCAACTCGTGCTGTGCTGGGGCGTCCTGGTCGGCCTCGGCAGCGGCTCGATGGCGCTGGCCTTCGCCGCCACCGTGACCAACCGGTGGTTCGTCGCCCGCCGCGGCCTGGTCACCGGCGTCCTCACCGCTGCGGGGGCGGCGGGGCAGCTGGTCTTCCTGCCGCTGCTGTCCTGGATCACCGAGAACCACGGCTGGCGGCCCGCCGCCGCGGCGGTCGCCTGCGCCGCGGTCGCCGTGGTCCCCTTCGTCTGGCTGCTGCTGCGCGACCACCCCGCCGACGTCGGCCTCGCCCCGTACGGTGCCGCGGACTTCGTCCCCAAGCCGCCGCCGGTCACCGGTGCCGCCGGCCGTGCGCTGCGCGCACTGCGCCAGGCCTCGGGCACCGGAACCTTCTGGCTGCTCGCGGGCGCGTTCGCGATCTGCGGGGCGTCCACCAACGGGCTGGTCAAGACGCACTTCGTGCCGGCCGCGCACGACCACGGCATGCCCGTGACCGCGGCGGCGTCACTGCTCGCTGTGATCGGCGCCTTCGACATCGTCGGCACGGTGGCCTCCGGATGGTTCACCGACCGCATGTCGCCGCGCCGCCTGCTGGCCGTCTACTACGGCCTGCGCGGGATCTCCCTCATGTTCCTCCCCATGCTGCTCGCCGACAGCGTCCATCCGCCGATGGTGCTGTTCATCGTCTTCTACGGTCTGGACTGGGTGGCCACCGTCCCGCCGACGATCACCCTGTGCCGAGAGCACTTCGGCGAGGACAGCGCGATCGTCTTCGGATGGGTGCTGGCCGCCCATCAGGTCGGCGCCGCGCTGGTCGCCTATCTCGGCGGTGTGGCCCGCGATACGTTCGGTTCGTACGATCCCGTCTGGTACACCTCCGGTGCGCTGTGCGCGCTGGCCGCGCTGATGTCGCTGGTGGTCCGCCGCGCCCCGGTCGCCGCTCCGGCCGCGGTGGCTGTCGGAGTGTGAACGGACCGCCGTGCGCGGCCCGTTCCCGATCCGTCCACGATCACTCGAACGGGTGAACGATTTCCGTGGCGCCGCAGCTCACGCACGGGCGGCGGCACCGGACCGCCCGCCCGGTCGCCCCTGACCGTCCGGGCGGGCGGTCCGCCCGATCCGCCCGTCCAGTCCCCCCAGTCCACGCAGTCGGTCCACCCGGTCCGTCCGCCGGATCCGTCAGTCAGGAAGCGAGACGAGCAGCCGGGCCGCCGCGCGGGCGATCTTGCGGGCGTCGATCGCCATCTCCCGGAACATCCCGCTGATCGGGTTGGTGAAGCCCGTGAAGAACAGGCCCGGCGCGCCCTGCGGCTGCCGCGCCCCGTGCACCACCGGCCGCCCCCGCCCGTCCAGCACGCCGAGGTGGCCGACCAGCGGCTCCAGCCCGCGCCGGTAGCCGGTCGCCGCGACCACCGCGTCCGGCGTGACGTGCGAGCCGTCGGCAAGCGCGATCCCGCCGTCCTCGAAGCGCTCGACGGCGGCCACGATCTCGACCCGCCCCGCCCGCACCGCGTCGATCAGCCCGACGTCCTGCACCGGGATCGCGCCGTCGAGCACCCGCGCGTACAGGCCCTCCGCCGGGCGCGGCAGCCCGTACCGCGACAGGTCGGGCACGCTCATCCGCTCCACGCGCGGGGCCACCTTGTCCACCAGCCGCGGTGGCAGGCGCCGTACCAGGATCCCGCTGGCCTGGGCGGGCCAGCCCGCCGTCGAGCGGCGCATGATGTGCGGCGGGGTGCGCACCGCGAGCCGTACCCGGGCGGCGCCGCCCTCGACGAGATCGACGGCGATCTCCGCGCCGGTGTTGCCGATGCCGACGACCAGCACGTCGCGGCCGGCGTACGGCCCGGCGTTGCGGTAGCCGGAGGCGTGCAGCAGCTCGCCGGGGAAGGTGTCGCGGCCCGGCCAGTCGGGGACGTACGGCGTGTGGTTGTGGCCGGTGGCGACCACGACCACCGGCGAGCCCAGCACCCGGCCGCCCGTGGCGGGCAGGTCCCAGCCCTCGGCGCCGCGCTCGACGCGGTCCACGGTGATGCCGGTCGCGATGTCGAGCGCGTGGTGTTCGGCGTACCGCTCCAGGTAGCGCACGACGTCGTCGCGGCCCACCCACCGGCCGTACGCCCGGGGTATCGCCAGTCCCGGCAGGGCGGAGAGTCTTCGGGTGGTGTGCAGGTGCAGGCGGTCGTAATGGCCGCGCCAGGAGGCGCCGAGCCGTTCGGAGCGCTCCAGCACCAGCGGGCGGACGCCGCGCTGCCGCAGGGCCGCGGCCGCGGCCAGACCGCCGGGGCCCGCCCCGATCACGATGGCGTCCGGCGTCGCGGCCTGGCCCGCTGCCGTGGGGGGTGGGGTGGGTGCGGACATGCGGAACTCCTGCGCTGCTGCGGCCTACTGGGTGCGACGTGAGCGTAACGGGTGCCGTCGCGCGGGCCGTCGCCTCCTTGCGTATGCGGCCGCGGGGCGGTAGCGGAGCGTCAGGGAGGGGGAAGGGAAGGCCGCGGGGTGTCAGGAGCGGGTGGCGGCGCGGTAGAGGGAGAGGACGGCGTCGCCGAAGAAGGGGCTGTAGGAGATGCGGTCGTTGGGGCCGCCGCCGTCCAGCCCGCCGATCAGGCCGACCACGCTGCCGGTGCGGGTGCGGGGGTCCCAGCCGAGCAGCCAGGGGCCGCCGGAGGTGCCGCCCGCGAAGCCGTCGCACAGGATGCGCAGTTGGCGCCGCCGGTCGAGGCGCTCGCTGCTGGTCGTGCAGATCACCGGCAGGTCGTGCGGGTCGCCCGCGCGGCTCGGGTAGCCGACGACGGTGACGCGGGTGCGATAGCCGGGGGTGCGGGCCAGCCGGTCGGCCCCGGTGACGTCCTCGATGTGCTGCCCCCGCGGTCCGGGCAGCACGCGGGCGAAGGCGACGTCGAGGTCGGAGGCCGCGTCGTCGTCCGGCTTCCAGCGCGGATCGGTGAAGACCTCGTCCACCGCCCAGATCCCGTAGGGCTGCCGGGCGGCGCCCGCGCGGTAGTCGGGGACGAAGCCGATGTCCGCGCCCGGCCGGCAGTGCGCGGCGGTGAGGATGAGGTCGTGGCCGGGGCTGTGCACGACGCTCGCCGTGCAGCGGTGCGCCGTCAGGTCGTCGCCGACCGAGAAGAGGACGCCCACGGTGGGCAGCCCGCCGAAGTAGACGGCGGCGTCAACGGGTTCGGCCGCCGCGGGGCCCGCGGCGGCGCGCACGGCGGGCGGCAGCCGGTCGTGTCCTGCCGCCGGCATCGAGTCGGCCATCCGCTCGGGCGTCCAGAAGCGCACGGCGGCCTGCGCCGTCCACGCCCGGCCCGGCGGGGCGGCGGCGTGGTGCACCGGCCACAGCAGGGCCACCCCGCACAGCAGCGCGGTGGACACGAGGGCCGGCAGCGTGCGGTGCGGCATGGCGGCCGGCTCCTTCGGCGTGCGGGCGGGCCCGCCGGACCGCGGGCCTCCGCCGCGCCGGGCCGCGGTGCGGGCCGTGCGCCGCCGGGAGGTGCCCGGCTCTCCTGCCGCCTGTGCTGCTTCCTGCCGGGGCTCGGCGGGACCAGGGGCCCGCCGGGAGGCGCCCGGGTCTACTTGGGCGGCTTCTTGCCGGTCACCCCGAGGTGGACCAGCAGTGCCAGGTTCGGCTTGAGGTCGGCCTGCTTGACGCCCGAGCCGGTGAAGCCCTTCTGGTGGGCGGCGACCCCGGCGAGCATCGTGACCAGCGAGCCGGCGATGGCGGGAGCGCTGACGTCCTTGTCGACCCGGCCCTTGCCCTGGAGCTCCTTGATGGAGTCGGTGAGCGAGCCGGTCACCGAGTTCAGGACCTTGGTGCGGATTTTGGAGAAACGTTTATCCCCTTCCGCCGCACCGAGATCGATGACCCGGAGGATCGCGTCGTTCTTCCGCCAGAAGGCCAGGAAGCCGTCGACCAGTTCGTCGGCCGCCTGCGCGCCCGACTTGCCGACCCACGAGCGGCCCGCGACCAGGTCGGTCAGGCCCGCGCCTTCCTTCGCCATCTCGTCGGCGAGCTCCAGGACGGCGCCCTCGACGTCGGGGAAGTACTGGTAGAAGGTGGCCGGTGACGTTCCGGCCATCCGTGCGACGTCGATCACCTTGACGTCCCGGTACGGCGACGTGCTGAGCATCTCGCTCAGGCAGTCGAGCAGCTTCTGCCGCGTCGCCTGCCCTCGGCGACCCGCGACACGTCCGTCGACGGTGCGAACTTGTCCTGTCATGCCGTCAGTTTACCGGCGGGCGGTCCGCGCGCGATCTGGCGGCGTGCAAATGGGGAGGGGGAGTCTGGTGATACGGAAGACGCAGGTCAATGGGGGTTTCCAGAGCCTAAGCGGAACGTGTTCGCGGCTTCCGGAGGCGCTTTCGGTGTCCCTTTTTGTCCCGATATGGTGCGACTGGGCGGGTGGCCCGGGAAGAATTGACCATATGTTCGAATTGTGACGCGTTCGTGTGGGCAAGATCACTGGTGTCGGGCGAGGATGCCGACGGGACGGCAGGAACGGAAGAAAAGGGGACGGGACGATGTCCGCATTCGACGAGGGGGCGCCCTGCTGGGCCGACGTGGCGCTGCCGGATCTCGCGGCCGGGAGGCGCTTCTACGGGGAGCTGTTCGGCTGGGAGTTCGACGACCAGGGGGAGGATTTCGGCCACTACACCCTCGCCCTGCAAGACGGGAAGCCGGCCGCGGGGCTGATGCCCCGGCCCGATCCCGCCATGCCCTCCGCGTGGACGGTGTATCTCGCGTCGCCGGACGCGAAGGAGGCCGCCGCCCGCATCGCGGAGGCGGGCGGACGGCTGCTCTTCGGGCCCGACGGCGCGGGGGAGGCCGGGGTGATGGCCGGCGCCGCGGATCCGGCGGGCGCCCTCTTCGGGGTGTGGCAGCCCGGCGGCCTCCAGGGCTTCGGCGTCACGGAGGTGCCCGGCTCCTTCTGCTGGGCGGAGACGTGGACGCGTGAGCCCGCCGCGGTCGACCGCTTCTACGCGGCGGTGTTCGGCTACCGGGCCGAGCAGGTCGGGGACGGGCAGCACTTCGACTACGCGGTGTGGTCGTCGGCGTCCGACCCGGAGCGGAAGTTCGGCGGGCGGCTGGCCCTCGGCGCGGACACGCCGGACGAGGTGCCCGAGGGCTTCCGGGTCTATTTCGCGGTGGCCGACTGCGACGCGGCGGCGCAGGCCGTACGCGCGCTCGGGGGCACGGTGCCGAGGGAGCCGCAGGACTCGCCCGAGGGCCGGGTCGCCTTCGTCACGGACGACCGGGGGACGCCCTTCACGATCATCGACCGGGAGCGCAAGGCCGGTTCCATAGCGGGGAGTTGACGGACGGCGGGCGGTCCCCGGTGTGTTGCGGTGCGCGCGGTGCCCCGGATGGCGGATGATAACGAGTTCGCTCCGCGGGCGTGTCGTGGCGGCCCCGGGTTCGCAACGGACGCCCTTCCCAGGAAGAATCAGGTCCGTACCCTGGCGTGGGCGCGGGGGAACGGGCCGCGGAGGGCGAGGACGTACGAACGCGGAGTACGGCCGCAACAACGCGGGTACGGGGAGGTGGCAAGGGCAGTGATGGAGCAGCTGACGCAGCACGACCCGAGACGGATCGGCCCTTTCGAGGTGCTCGGACGGCTCGGCGCCGGCGGCATGGGGCTGGTCTATCTCGCCCGCTCGGCCTCCGGCCGCCGGGTGGCGATCAAGACCGTGCGCGCGGAACTGGCCGAGGACCAGCTCTTCCGGGTCCGCTTCACCCGTGAGGTCGAGGCCGCCAGAGCCGTCTCCGGCTTCTACACCGCGGCCGTGGTCGACGCCGACCCGCGTGCGGCCGTGCCGTGGCTCGCCACCGCGTACGTGCCCGCGCCGTCGCTGGAGGAGATCGTCAACGAGGCCGGGCCGATGCCCGCGCAGGCGGTGCGCTGGCTCGCCGCCGGGATCGCCGAGGCCCTGCAGTCGATCCACGCCGCCGGCCTGGTGCACCGTGACATGAAGCCGTCCAACGTGCTGGTGGTCGAGGACGGCCCGCGGGTCATCGACTTCGGCATCGCCTCCGGGGTGTCCAACACCCGGCTGACGATGACCAACGTCGCCGTCGGCACCCCCGCCTACATGTCGCCCGAGCAGGCCCGCGACTCCCGCAGCGTGCGCGGCGCGAGCGACATCTTCTCGCTCGGCTCCACCCTGGTCTTCGCCGCCACCGGGCACGCCCCCTTCCACGGTGCCAACCCGGTCGAGACCGTCTTCATGCTGCTGCGCGAGGGCCCCGACCTGACCGGGCTGCCGGACGAGCTGCGCCCGCTCATCGAGTCCTGCATGCGGATGGAGGCCGAGGCCCGGCCCACCCCGGCCGACCTCCAGGCCCAGCTGGCCCCGCACCTGTTCTCGACCGGCAACGACGACAACACCGGCACGGCCTCCGCCTGGCTGCCCGCGGGCGCGGTCGCGCTGATAGAGCAGCGCCGCCTCGGCGGACACCCGGCCAACGGCGGGCGGCCGCACCAGCCCGCGCGCCCGGCCCCGGTCTCCGGGCCGCAGGTGCCGGTCGATCCCGGGCTGCCGCCGCGCCCGCCGCAGCCGCCGCCGGTGCCCGCGCAGGCACAGGCCGAGGAGCACCACGGGCGGCACAGCCGGGACCGCCCGGCCGAGCCCGTGCAGCTCGCCGGTTCGGCGCCGATCGGGCCCGGCCTGCGGGTCGCGGAAGCCGCCGAGCACAAGGCGGCGACCGGCGCCGCACCCGGTACGGAGTGGGTGCGCCGCAGGGGCGGCGCGCACCGCGTGGGCGATCCGGCGCCCCCCGCCGTGCCCGCGCCGCAGGGGCAGACCGCGGCGGCCGCGCCCGCGGAGTGGCGCCCGTGGCGCTTCCGCATGTCGAACGACGTGTGGGGCACCCCCGTGGTGTCCGACGGGCTGCTGTACGTCACGTCGTTCGAGGTGCACGCGCTGGACGTGGCCACCGGGCGGCGGGAGTTCAAGACCAGGGACGTCGCCTGGACGATGGCCGTGGACGGCGGGCGGATCCACGCCTCGGACGGCCCGAGCCTGTTCGCGCTGGACGCGAAGGACGGCTCCGACCGGTGGCGCACGCCCGTCGAGGGCTGGGTCTACACCGTGCGCGCCGACGCGGGCACGCTGGTGACCGGGACGCGCGGCGGCGGGGTCCAGGCCTGGGACGCCGCCCGCGGCATCCTGCGGTGGGAGCGCGGCGGGGCGCAGGCCGAGGCCGAGACGCCCGAGTCGGGCCCGACGGTCGTCGGCCGCGCCGTGTTCTACCGGGGCGGCGGGCAGTTGCACGCGGTGGACGCGCTGACCGGCGCCGCGATGTGGTCGTGCCCGGTGGGCCCCTGGGGCCCCGGCGGCGCGGTGCCGACCCTGCCGGTGGTCGCGGAAGGGACCGTCTATCTGACCGCGGGCACCCGGGTGCTGGCCCTGGACGCCCGCAGCGGCGCGGAGCGCTGGCACTTCGACGCGCCGGCCGTGATGCTCGCACCGCCCGCGCACGTACCGGGCCCGGGAGCCTCCGGCGGGGGCGTCTACGTCGTCGACCACCTCGGCACGGTCTACGCACTCGACCCGGCCGACGGGCGGCAGCGCTGGCGGGTGGCCACCGAGCCCCGGCAGTCGGTGGAGCCGGTCGTCGTGGCCGCGGGCGCGGTGCACCTGGGCGCGGGCAGCGCGCTCTACACGCTGGAGGCCGCCGGGGGCACCCCGCGGTGGCGGTTCGCCGCACAGGGCGACATCGTCGGCTCGCCCGCGGTGGCCGACGGCCGGGTGCACTTCGGGTCCACCGACCACTGCCTGTACACGGTGGACGCGCAGGGCGGCCAGCTGCGCTGGCGGCTGGAGACCGGCGGCGAGATCACCGGCTCCCCGGTGAGCGCGGACGGTGTGGTCTACGCCAGCTCGCGCGACCGCTGCGTCTACGCGCTGGACGCGGCCAAGGGCACGGGGGCGGCGGCCCGCCGCTCCTGAGCCCCGCCTGTTCTGGGGCCCGCCTGTCCTGGGGCCTGCGGGTTCTGCGGCCTGCGCGCCCCGGGGCCCGGCGCTAGCGCGGTCGGGGGTCGGGGCCCGGCCCCGGATCCGGGTCCAGGGGCCAGCCGGGCGGCGGCAGCGTGAGGGTGTCGCCGTCCACCGGCGGTCCGGGCGGCATCCCCGGCGCCCAGGGCACGGCCTGCGTCCCGGACTCCGCCTCCGGCACCCCCGGCGCGTACGGCGGCGGGGGAGGCGGCGCGGGCGGAGGCGACGGCTCGGCGGCGGCGAATCCATCGCCCGCCTCAGGACGAGCACGGCCCCCGGCCCGGGGCGGCAGAGCCGCGGTCGCGAGCAGCAGCAGCGTCCCCGCGCCGAACGCGGCGGCCACGCCGACGTCCATGCCGTCGCCCCCGGCGGTGAGCGACCCGGCGGACATGCCCTGCCGGACCATCCACAGCACCGTCACGCCCAGCACCAGCACCCCCGCCGCCCCCACCGCGAGCCGGGAGTACGCGAGCAGCCCCAGCAGGGCGAGCAGGGCCGCGAAGGCCATGGGGAGGAAGAGGGAGCCGAGCAGGGCCGCGTCGTCCGGGGTGACACCGGCCCCGGTGAAGAGACCGTCGACCCGGATCCGGGACCCGAGGCGCCCGCCGTACCAGATACGGAAGGGGCTCCAGACGGCGAGCACCGCTCCGATGAGCGCGAGAAGCGAGCCGGAGATGTTGCGGAGCATCCGAGGCACCGCCTCTTGTGCGTACTCAGCCCCCTCGCGCCCGAGGTTACGCCGCCCGCAGCCCAGGCGCCACGCGAGCCCCAACCGCCCCACAGTCACGCACGCACCCCGGGCGCCCCGCACCCCCGACAGCCCCGCCCCCGAAAGCACCCGCCCGTATCCGGCGGCGCACCCGGCGCGCAAAAACGGGGCAGACCGGCCGCAGCGTCCCCTCCGCGCTGTGGCCGGCCTGCCCCCTCGCCCGGGGCGAGCGTCCGTGGTCCCCTGAACCGTGGACGCTTCCCCCTCCCGGGCGTTCCCCCCGTGGTCTTCCCCGTGGTGGTGCTTCCCCCTGATGTCCCTCGGGCTCCCCAGCCCTCGGGTTTCCCCCCTGGGAGATCCCCCGATCTCCCGTCCCCCTCCGGGCACCGCCGTGCCCGGACGGCAGGTCTCAGGCCTTGGTGCCCTCGGCGTGGGAGTTGTTCGGCTTGACCGTGCCGGAGTCGCCGGTGGTCGGCGCGGCCGGGGCCGCGGACTTCTCCGGCGTGGCCTCGCTGTAGACGTTGTCGGGCGCGGTGACGTCGTCGGTCACCGGGGTCTTCGGCTGCTCAGCGCTCATGGTGCTCTCCTGTGTGTGTCCTGCTTGGGGACTACTGACGTGACGCCCGCCCGGCAGCGACCCCCGTACACCGCCGGACGGGCAGCTCGTGCAGTGATGGAATCCTGGCAGCCGCCGATAATCAACTGATAAACGCCGCCAGTTGGGTGAATCGGGAGCCCGCCGGGCGGCCGGAGGCGCATGTCAGGCGCCGTCGGCCGCGGACGGTACCCGGCGCACCGGGCACCGTTCGGACGCGCGGCTGACCGTCCGCTGAACGCGGGGGCCCGGGTCCGTCCTCAGACCGCCGCGGCCGACCCCGCGGCCGTTCCCGGCTCGTCCGCCGCCCCCGCCGCGAGCCCGTCCAGCAGCCGTCGTACCTGCTCCGCCTCCGGCGAGCCGAGGGCGGTGTACGTGGCGAGGGCGTCGTGCCAGCAGGCGTGCGCGCGGACCGGCTGGCCCATGCCCGTGAGGGCCTCGCCGAGGACGGTCAGCGCGTTGGCCGTGCGCCACTCGCCGCCGATGTCGCGCATGACGGCCAGCGCCTGTTCGACGTGCGAGGCCGACTGCCGGTAGCTCCCGGCGGCCAGGTGGAGCCGGCCCAGCCGGTACAGGGTCAGCCCCTCCCACAGCCGCTGCCGCACCGTCCGGAAGATCTCCAGCGCCTCGGTGAGGCAGCCGAGTGCCTGGTCGTACGCGCCGGTCGAGGTGAGGGTGACGCCCATCGAGTAGAGCCCGTTGCCGAGCCGGAAGCCGGCGCCCATGTCCCGGTAGATCGCCACCACGCGTTCGGCGGCGGCCAGCGCCGCCTCCGTCTCGCCCAGTTCGCCCTGCGCGCGGGCGAGGTTGCTGAGCGCCGCGGCTTCGCCGTGCCGGTTGTCGTCGGCCCGGAAGGCCTCCAGCGCGTTCTTGAGGTAGTCCGTGCTCTCGGCGAAGCGCAGCCCGCGCAGCGCGAGGATGCCGCGCAGGTTGGCGGCGTAGCCGCACGCCACCGGGTCCTCGGCGGACAGCCCGAGGATGAGGGACCGCTTGGACTCCTCCTCCGCCTCCTCGAAGCGTCCTCCGAAGCGCAGCAGGCTGCTCAGCCAGAACCGGGCCCGCCCTTCCGCCAGCGCCTCGCCGCAGTCCTGGGCGGCCTTGATGAGCGCGCGGGCGGCCTGCTCGTACTGCCGCACGTAGAAGCCGGACTCCACCAGTTCCTGCGCGGCCAGCAGCAGGTCGGCGGCGCGCCGCAGGAAGCCGCCGCAGCCGCCTTCCGCGGCCTGCTGGACGGCGGCCATCACCCCCTGGGCCTCGCTGAAGAGCCAGTTCAGCGACTCCTCGCGGGCGGTGAAGGCGAGTCCGGGGTGGCGGGTCGGCGCCAGGTGGTCCAGGACCCGGTCGCCGGGGTTCTCCAGCGCGTACGCCGAGGCCGTCGAGCCGAGGTAGAAGTCGAGCAGCCGGGAGAGCGCAGCGCAGCGTTCCTCGGAGCTCTCGTCGGACTCGGCGCGCTCGCGGGCGTAGAGCCGCAGCAGGTCGTGGAAGCGGTAGCGGGCGGGCGCGGCGGATTCGATGAGGCTGATGTCGACGAGGGCTTCGAGGAGTTCCTCGGCCCGGTAGCGGTCGAGGTCGAGGACGGCGGCCGCGGCGTCGAGCGAGATGTCGGGGCCCTCGGGCAGCGACAGCAGCCGGAAGGCGCGGGCCTGGGCGGCGGACAGGTGGTCGTAGCCGAGGTCGAAGGTGGCCTTGACGGCGAGGTCGCCGGCCCGCAGTTCGTCCAGCCGCCGCCGGTGGTCGGCGAGTTTGGCGGCGAGCACCGACACCGTCCAGGTGCGGCGGGCGGCCAGGCGTGCGGCGGCGATACGGATCGCCAGCGGCAGGAAGCCGCACGCGGCGACGACGTCGAGGCTGGCCTGCCGCTCGCTGCCGGCCCGCTCCTCGCCGACGATACGGGTGAACAGCAGCAGCGATTCCTCGGGCGACATCACGTCGAGGTCGACCAGGTGGGCGCCCTCCAGGTCCACCATCCGCACCCGGCTGGTGACGAGGGCGGCGCAGCCGGGGGTGCCGGGCAGCAACTGCCGGATCTGGGCGGCGTCGTAGGCGTTGTCGAGCAGGGCCAGGACGCGGCGGCCGGAGAGCGTGGAGCGGTAGAGGGCGGCGCGGTCGGCGAGCGAGTCGGGGATCGACGCGTCGGGCAGGCCGAGCGAGCGCAGGAAGGAGCCGAGCACCGCCTCGGGTTCGGAGGGCGCCGCGCTGGTGCCCTGGAGGTCGACGTAGAGCTGGCCGTCGGGGAAGTTGTCCCGGGCGTCGTGCGCGACCTGGACGGCCAGCGTGGTCTTGCCGACACCGCCGATGCCCGCGACCGCCGAGACCGCCATGACGCCGCCGTCCGTGGAGGCGCTCGCCAACTGCTCGCCCAGTTCCCGGACGAAGGCGGAGCGGCCGGTGAAGTCGGGCACAGTGGCGGGCAGTTGCGCGGGCCGCAGGATCTCCGGGGCGCCGGGGACGGACGTGCCCTGCGGCGGGGCGAGACCGGCGTCGGCCTCCAGGATGCGCTGGTGGAGGTCGGTCAGCTCGGGCGAGGGGTCGATGCCCAGCTCGTCGGCGAGCAGCCGGCGGGTGTCCGCGTAGACGCCGAGGGCTTCGGCCTGCCGCCCGCTGCGGTAGAGGGCGAGCATGAGCAGGGCGCGCAGCCGCTCGCGCAGCGGGTGTTCGACGGTGACGGCAGTGAGTTCGGAGACGGCCTCGGCGTGGGCGCCCAGTTCCAGGTCCAGTTCGAGGCGCACCTCGACGAGGCCGAGGTGCCACTCGGCGAGCCGCACCCGCTGCGTCTCGGCGTACGGCCCCGGCAGCCCGGCGAGCGGTTCGCCGCTCCACATGTCCAGGGCGCTGACGAGGAGTTCGCGGGCCCCGGCCGGGTCGGACTGGCGTATCTTCTCCGCCTCGCCCGCCAGCTGCTCGACCACGGTGGCGTCGAGCGCGTCGACGGGGATGCGGATGGCGTAGCCGCCCGAGTCGGTGACGAGCGTCTGCGAACCGAGCGCCTTGCGCAGCCGGAAGGCGTACGAACGCAGCGCGGCCAGCGCGGTGTTGGGGGGTGCGTCGCCCCACAGGGCGTCGAGCAGCTCGGCCGCGGTGGCGGTGCGCCCGCCGCGCAGCAGCAGCACCGCGAGCAGCGCGCGCTGCTGCGGCGCACCGGTGTTGATCTGCTCGCC
Source organism: Streptomyces sp. NPDC004031 (assembly GCF_053604375.1). Classification (NCBI taxonomy): domain Bacteria; kingdom Bacillati; phylum Actinomycetota; class Actinomycetes; order Kitasatosporales; family Streptomycetaceae; genus Streptomyces; species Streptomyces sp. NPDC004031. Next base: position 72,446 of record NZ_JBSGHL010000022.1, read on the forward strand.
GCCGCGCCAGGCGCGTACCGGCCCGAGGACCGCGAACCGCAGGCCGTCGCCCGGTTCCGACGCGCTTCCCATCCATGGCCCCCAAAGCCGCCGCGAGCCGTTCGGCCGGGCGGATGCCCCGGGCCGGGTGGCTCTCCCACGCGTATATCAATCATTCATCGCCGGACGGAACAGTTGTCCGCGCCGCTCTCCTAGCGGAGCCGGTGGTTCGGCACCGTCCGTGCCAGTTTGCCGTGTCGGAAGCTCCCGGGTCACCCCATGCGGGTTCCTAACCGGCCGGACGGCACAAGTTGTGCCGAATATGAGATTCCGTCTGTGCGAATGCGGAGGCTGTGGTGTGTGGGGATGGTTCGTACCGTGGGGCTTTCTGCACCGAGACGGGTAGTTGAGCCGCAATGTGTGCGAAGTGTGCGGAGCGTGCGAGAGGTTCGTACGGGGCGGAGTCGGACACCGCAATGCCCGGCGTCGTCCGCTTCCCGGACCGCAGGGTCGGCGCGAACGAGCCCGCGGGACACGACGACGGGTCCGCGGGGCAGGTGTACGAGCCCGCGGGGCGCGCGTACGAGCCCGCCGGGCGGGCGTACGGACCCCTGGAGGAGGCGTACCGGTCCGCGGGGCGCGCGGCCGGTGACGTCGGGGCCGGGCACCCGGCCTTCGCGGCGCGGGAGAGCGCCGCGGTGAGCGGCGGCAGGCACAGCAGGCCGCGCCGCACCCGCCAGGGCGGCGGGGGCGGCGGTACGCGCCGCGTCCTGGGCGGTCTCCCCGGCCCGATGCTGCGGCTGCGCGCGGAACGGCACCCCACGCTCGTCCCCGTCCTGCCCTTCGCGGCCCCGCCCGGCGGCCGCCCCGGCAGCCTCGCGGCGGGCGGCTCCGGCACCGCGGACGTCAGCTTCGCCGAACTCGACCGCCGCGCCCGCTCGGTGGCCGCCCGGCTGGGCGCGACGCTCAGCCCCGGCAGCAAGGTGCTGCTGGTCTATCCCGAGGGCCCGGACCTGGCCGGCGCGTTCTTCGGCTGCCTCTACGCGGGGATGGCCGCGATCCCGCTGGTGCTGCCCACCCCGGGCGCGACCCACGCCGTGCCCCGCGCGGTCGAGCGCTGCGCCCCCGACCTCGTCCTGACCGGCACCGACGGCTGGCACGCGCTGTCGGTCGACCGCTCCGTCACCCAGGTCGTCGAGGCCGACGGGGTGCGGGTCGCGGGTGAGCCGGTGTGGCGGCTGGCCCAGCAGTGGCGGCCGGTCGGTGTGCTGCGCGGCGCCGCCGCGTACCACCGCTACCACGACGACGGGGCCGCGGGCGGGCGCCTGGAGGCGGCCATGGACCACGGCGACCTCGCCGAGGTGCTCGGCGAACTGGCCCAGGCCGTGCGGCTCGGCACGGACGAGGAGAACGTGGGCTGGATCGCCGCGGTGCACGGCCTGGAGGAAGCCGTCTGGCGGATCCTCCTCCCGGTCCGCGTCACCTCCTGATCCGCCCCCGGGGCACCACTTCGGGGAGGGTGCTCCGGGGGCGCCCGCCGCGCGAGCCGCGGCGGGCCGCCGAGGCCCGGCCGGTCATCGGAGCCGCCGGGCCACGAAGACGAACTCCCTGCCCGGCCGGTCGGGCGCGCCCCGCACCTCGTCGGTGGCGAAGCCGTGCGCGGCCAGGTCGGCGGTCACCTCGGCGCGGCCGCGGAAGCGCAGCGTGGAGTCCGACGTCAGCACCGCGCCGTCCGCGGCGAAGACGTACGTGCTCCGGAAGGTCACCAGATCCGCCTCGACGGCCACCGGCTCCTGCCACGACTCGACCGCCCCCACCCCCGGGACGTGCTCCGTCCGCCGGGTCAGCTCGGGCGTCCACTCCTCCCACGCGCGCCGCGCCGGGTCGCGCGTCTCGAAGACCAGCCGCCCGCCGGGGCGCAGCGCCGCGTGCGCGCCGCGCAGCGTCCGCGCCCAGGCGTCCGGCGCGACGATGCCCTGGGCGACGTTGCCGGTCATGGTCGCGAGGTCGAAGGCGGGCGCGGGCGGTACGTCGGCGGCGTCGCCGTGGATCCACCGCACCTGCCGCGCACCCGGCTTGGCCCGCGCCACGTCCAGCGACGCCCCGGCCGGGTCCACGCCCGTGACGTCGGCTCCGCGCCCGGCGAGCAGCAGCGCGAACACGCCCGTCCCGCAGCCGATGTCCAGCACCCGGCGGGCGCCGAACTCCTCGGCCATGTCCAGGTAGGCGGTCAGATCGCGGCGGCCGGTCTCGAACGGGTCGTAGAGGGCGGCGAGCCGCGGATGCGTGTAGCAGGGATCGCCAGGTTCAGGGGGCTCGCCGGATTCAGGGGGCTCGCCGGGGTCACGGGGTGCGCGGGGGGTGCCCATCCGGCCGACGGTACGAGCCGGGGCCCGGCCGCGCGAGGGGTTTTCGGGCGGGGCGGGCGGAACGGGCAGGGCTGGCGGAACGGCGCATTCCGGTCGCGCCGCGCGGTAAACGGCTGGCCGCCCCGTCCGGCGCTGCGGTTGACTGCGGGCGGCTCACGCACACGGCACGTACAAGGGGGCGGCATGGCACCGCAGTTCCGTTACGCAGGACCCGGCGACGCGGAGGCGGTGGCCCGGCTGCACGCCGACAGCTGGCGGCGCCACTACCGGGGGGCGTACTCCGACTCCTACCTGGACGGCGACGTGGTGGCCGACCGGCTCGCCGTGTGGTCCGGCCGTCTCGCTGCGCCCGCGGGCACCCGCACGGTCGTCGCCGAGGACACCGGCGGCGGCGGCTTCCTCGGCTTCGTCCATGTCGTCCTGGACGACGACCCGGCGTGGGGCAGCCTCGTCGACAACCTGCACGTCACGGCCGCCCGGCAGCGTACGGGCGTGGGCCGGGCGCTGCTGGCCCGCGCCGCCGCCGAGGCGTCCGGGCACGCGACCTCCCCGGCCCTCTACCTGTGGGTGCTGGAGCAGAACACCTCCGCGCAGGCCTTCTACGCGGCGATGGGCGGCGCCCACGTCGAGACGCTGCCCGTCGGCCCGCCCGGCGGCGACCCGACGCGGCTGGCCGGCACCCCGTCGAAGCTGCGGATCTCCTGGCCGCGGGCGTCGGCCTGCACGGCGTCCTGACCGGGCGCCCTTCCCCCGCGTGCGGGCGGGGGGAACGGCGCCCGGCGGGACGTCACTTCCGGCCGAGCCAGATCGGGTTGGTGATCGCCGCGGCCGGACCGGGCAGGCCCGCGGGGGTGCCGGCCGGCGCCGGGTGGCGGACCTCCGCGCGGACGTAGGCGGCCAGCGACGCGGAGGTCTGCCACGTCACCGTGCCGGACGCGGGCAGCGGCGCCGCGAAGACCTGGCCCTCGTCGGAGACCAGCCGCAGCAGCGCGTCCGCGGGCACGCCCGAGACGGTCAGGGCGACCGTCACCGCGTCCTGCGGTCCGACCGCGAGCCGTTCGCCGATGCCCGCGTGCTGGCCGCGCGGCCCGGACGCGGTGAGGTCGAGCTGTACGTCGGCGTTCTCGGCGATCCACGAGCGGCCCGCCCGGATGCCGTCCTGGAGCGCCCTGCGGCTGAGGCTCTCGGCGTGCACGACGGTCTGCGGCAGGCCGACGACGTCGGGGTCGCGGTGCGCGTCGGAGTTGCCCATCGCCGGGATCCACTGGCCGTCACCGCGGCGGGCGGCGCCGGTCAGCAGGTTGTCCCAGGTCAGCAGGGAGGCCTCGTCGTCGCTGGTCCAGGGGCCGTTCCAGACCTCGATGGCGTCGACGTTGTCGTAGCCGAACTTCCACTGGCTGGCCAGGCTCGTGCCGTACGGGTGCGCGGGCACCACGATGCCGCCCGCGCGGCGGATCTGCCGGGCGAAGCCGTCGAAGGCGTCGTCGCGCGCACGGTAGCGCCAGTCGACGAACGTGCCGCCGTCCAGGCCGATGGCCAGGTAGTGGCCGTTGCGGGTGGTGACCTCCTCGCCGGTGAGGATGAGCAGGTCGTCACCGGCGAGCGGGCCGAGGTGCGGGTGCGCCGAGCTGGTGTTGTGGTCGCTGGAGTTGATGAAGTCCAGCTTCGCGGCGCGGGCGAGCGCCGCGAGGTCCTCCAGGGTGCGCTTGCCGTCGGAGTGCACGGTGTGCAGGTGGCAGTCGCCGCGGTACCAGCCGCGCCCGCGCCCGCCGATCTGCTCCGGCGGGTAGTCCGGCTTCGGGGTGCGCCCCTGCTCGCCGCGCGTGAGCGTCACCGTGACCTCGTAGTTCAGCCCCTGCGGTGCCACCGTGTACGGCCCGAGGACCACGTACCAGGTGCCCGCGGTGACGGGCCCGGCCAGATACCCGGGCGTCGCCTCCTCCGCGCTGATCGCGAACTCCGTGCGTGCCCCGCCCGACCAGCCGCGGAAGCCCCGCCCGCCGAGCGCGGTGCCGTGGGTGTCGAAGATGCCGATGTCGCACGCGTTCCCGAGCGTCCCGGCGGGCACGGCGGGCCGGTCGTAGGTGTAGCCGACCGCGATCTGCCGCACCCCGCGCGGCACCTCGACGGGCAGATACACGAAGTCGGCCACCCCGGTGGGCAGATGCCCGGTGACGGTCCTCGTCAGATCCCCGTCCCCGGGGGTGTCGGCAGCGGCGAAGTCCACAGGCGCCAGCGTAATCACACCGGCCACTCCTGCCGCCGCAGAAAGCTTCAGTACGTCGCGTCGGTCCATCCCCCGACCCTCCCTCCCCCGGGTGACGCCCGGGTGACGAACCTCTTGTCCCCGGTGGGCCGTCCCCCGAACCCCACCGGTCACAGGGACGACTCGTGCTCCCGCAGCGTCCGCTCGACGGCCTCCCGTACCCGGGCGTCCTCGCGCCGGGCGGCGCGGGCGCGGGCGCGGCGGAACAGGAGCACCGCGGCGGCCGCGGCGGCGGCCAGGAGCAGCGCCGTCAGGGCCAGGGTCCAGGGGACGGCCCAGCCGTGGGCGGTCGCCCGGACGGGCTTCAGGGCGGAGGTGGAGCCGGAGGCGTCGGTCAGCAGCGGGGTCAGGGTCACGGTCGCGGCCAGCCGGACGCCGGGGGTCACTCCGTGGACGGGCACCTCGACCTTCCAGGTCTCGCCGGGCAGCAGCGCGGGCGGCGCGGCGACGCTCTTCGCCCCGGCCGTGAACCACCCGAAGGGGCCGGAGACGGAGACCGCCTGGCGCGCCGACAAGGTGGCGTTGCCGGTGTTGCGGATCGTGTACGTGACGCTCGCGTCGCCGGTGCCGAAGGGGCTCGCGGTGCCGCTGTAGCCGACGTGCAGATCCTCGACCTTCAGGGCCGGTCGCAGCGCGCCGCCGACCCGCAGCGCGATCTTGATGCCCAGGCGGCGGTCGACGGTGATGCCCTGTCCGGCGTCGGGCTGCTTGAGCGAGGTGAGGATGCCGCCCACGTAGTCGCCGGGCGCGGCGCCCGCGGGGACGGCGAGGGTGAAGGGCACGTCGGCCGTCTTCCCCGGCGCGACGGTGAGGCTGTCGTGCCCGGGGCGGGTCCAGGCGCCGACACCGGTGGACTTCCTGTCGCGGGTGAGCAGGTCCAGCTGCCCGGTGGCGGTGGTGAAGCCGTCGGCGGCGTAGACGGAGAGCGTGAGCGGCCGCGTGCCGTGGTTGGCGACGGTCATGGTGTCCTCGACCGTGCCGCCGGGGTTGACGCTGTAGCCGAAGCTGGAGCGGTCGGAGCCGTAGGAGTTGGACGCCGTCCTGACCGTCCAGCTGACGTCGCCGCCCGCGGCCCGCGCGGTGCCCGAGCCGGGGCCCGCGAGGGTGGCCGCGACGGCGGCGAGCAGCGCCAGGACGACGGTGACGGCGCGGGTACGGGGACGGGCGGTGACGGTGGCGCGGGCGCGGGCGCGGGCGCGGGCCGGGCGGCCCGGGGGGATGGCGTGCATGCGGGGATCTCCTGGCGCGGGGAGGGCGGGGCGGGCGCCCGGGGGCACCCGCCCCGCCCGGTGGGGTCGGCCGGTCGGCCGGTCGGCCGGTTCGGCTGGTTCGGCTGGTTCGGCCAAATCCAGCCGGTCCAGCCGGTCCAGCCGGTCCAGCCGGTTCGGCCGGTCAGCAGGACGGGCGGCCGCTCAGCTGCTGAGCGCGGTGAGCGTGAGCGTGGCCTGGTAGTTGCCCTTCTCGACGCTGTCCGGGATCTTGAGGCTGAGGTCGGCGCCGAGCTTCGCCGTACCGCGGGCGTGGCCCTGGTCCGCGGAGCCGAGGCCCTGCGGGACCGACAGGCCCTTGCCGTGGTCGGTGAAGCCGGAGGCGACCGTGCCGCCCGCCTGCGCGCCCGCGCCCGACTGCGTCACCCGCGGGGACCAGCCGAGGTAGGAGCCGGAGAACGACTTGCCGCCGTCGTGGAAGTCGCTGACGGCGGCCGAGATCGACCAGGGCGCGAGCGAGCGGCGGGTGTCCGACACGGAGATCGTGTTGATCCTGCCGTTCGCCTCGAAGTGGTCGCCGCCCTTCTCGACGGCGGTGCCGAGGTCGACCAGGCCGTTGTTGCCGTCGATCGTCCAGCCGAACTCGCCCGGGGCGGCGTTCGGCACGTTGACCTGGATGTCCTGGCCGTCACCGTGGTAGTTGTGCACGGTGAAGTCGTCGACGATCGAGCCGACGGGCTGGGCCTGGCTGGTGTTGGTGCACCAGTTGCCCTTCTCCACGGCCGCGTTGGGGGCGGCGCAGGTGCCGCTGCGGACGTTCTGGACGACGAGCCGGTCGTTGCGGACCTGGACCTTGACGTAGGTCCGGACGTGCTCCTGGTTCTGGACCGAGTTGTACCAGTAGCTGTCCGGGTTCAGCGGGTCCGCGCCGTTGCCGGCGCCGCTCGTGCCGCTGCTGTCGGGCTTGGTGATGTCGTAGTACTTCGAGCCCGAGGCGGAGTTGGCCGTCACGTAGACGACGCCGCCGGGGCCCGGGTAGAGCTGGGCCTCGCCCGGCTTCTCGTCCGGGTTGGCCTTCTGGCCGTTCCTGATCTCGTAGCTGCGCGAGTAGCTGTGGTCGTGGCCCTGGAGGACCAGGTCCACGCCGAGCTTGGAGAAGGTGGTCGGGAAGTCGACCCGCCGGGCCTTGTTGTCGGAGTCCTTGGCGTGGTCGGCCGGCGAGTAGATCGAGTGGTGGTAGGTCAGCACCTTCCACTTCGCCTCGGAGCCGTGCTTGTCGATGACGTCGGTGACGTAGGCGATGTGCGCCGCGTCGCCGCCGCCGCCCTGCGAGGTGGCGTAGCTGTTGCTGTTCAGGTCGATGAACAGCACGTCCTTGTAGATGTACCAGTAGTCGCCGCCCGAGGTGTTGGACGCCGGGTTGCCGTTGGAGTAGTAGGCGCCGGAGTTGTCGGTGTTCGGGGTGGCGAAGTGCTGCTCGTAGGCCTTGCCGCCGACGTCGTGGTTGCCGATGGTGGCGGCCCACGGGTACTGGCGCAGCTTGTCGGGGGCCAGGAAGGCGTCCCACTGGGACTCGGTGTTGGCGCTCTCGACCTGGTCGCCGCCGGACACCAGCAGTTCGGCGTCCGGGTTGGCCGCCAGGGCGACGTCGAGGGTGTCCTTCCAGCCCGCGCCGTCCTTGGCGGTGTCGCCGGACGAGCCGATCTGCGGGTCGCCGAAGAACAGGAAGTCGTAGTCGCCCTCGAAGTCCTGCGTCGTGAAGGCGTACGTGGCCGACCAGCCGCTCTCCCCGCCGACGCGGTAGGAGTAGGCCGTCTTCTCCTTCAGGCCGGTGATCGTCGCGTGGCGGTTGAAGCCGCCGCTGGTGGCGATGTTGGCCGTGCCGGTGGCGGCGAAGGTCGCGGCGCCGGACGGGAAGACGCCGTTCACGACCGAGGCGGTCGGGGCGACCTGGATCTGCTGCGCGGTGTCGGCCGAGGTGTACCAGCTGACGGTGCGCTGGGTCTCGTCGGCGCCCACGCCGAGGACGACGCCGGTGATCGCGGTGGGCTCCGCGGCGGCGGCGGGTGACGCGAGGCTGCCGCCCAGCGCCACGGTCAGGCCCAGGAGCACCGCGGTGGCCGTCGTGGCCGCGCGGCGTCGCACGGGCGCGGCGGCCCGTGTCGAGGGTCTCGAATTCATCAGTTCTCTGTTCCTTCTGCGTACGGATGTACCGGAAGTGGGGAGCGTCAAGCTGTCAGCGCCAGGTAAACCACTACTAAACGAGGTCTTTGCAATAACTAAACTTTGCCATGGGCAAAAAAATACTGACGAGGAATCAGGGGGCGAGAATGCGCTGCAGGAACCACACGAGTCCCATGACGAACACGCCTGCCGCGATCGCCCCGGTCGTCCACCGCCCCGCGACGGGCGCCCGCCGCCGCAGCAGTACGAGCACCGGGAAGACGAGGGCGATCAGAGCCAGCTGGACCGCCTCGATGCCGACGTTGAACACCAGCAGCGACCACAGCAGCGTCCAGGAGAAGGCGCTGTCGATGCCGAGCGCCCCCGCGAAGCCCAGGCCGTGCACCAGCCCGAAGCAGAAGACCACCCCGAGCCGCACCCGCCCCGCGCGGTCCAGGCCGAACCGCCCGCCGTCCGTCCGCGCCAGCTCGTCCGCCCCGGCGCGCCGCCGCCACAGGTGCCAGCCCGCGACCACCGCGATGGACAGCGCGATGACCGGCTCCACCACCGCCGACGGCACGTCCACCACGCCGAGCGCGGCGAGCAGCAGCGTCACCGAGTGCGCCAGGGTGAAGCTGGTGGCGGCGAGCACCACCTCGCGCAGCCGCCGCGAACCGGCGATGAGCGCCAGCAGGAAGAGGATGTGGTCGGTGCCGGTGAGCAGGTGCTCGGTGCCCAGGTGGAAGAACTCCCAGAACCGCTCGTACCAGGCCTGATGCGTGGAGAAGGCCGGGTGCGCGGCGTCCAGCGCGGCGCTGCCGGTACGGCCGTCCACGGCGTAGGTGACGATCGTGCGGGTGCCGGTGACGTACGTCTCCGCGTCGGGGAAGAGCCCGCTGCGCACCTCGTGGTCGGTGCCCCGCTCCGGGCACGTCCAGTCGAGCAGCGCGATCGCGTACGGGACGCCCTGGCGGCGGCCCATGCGGAAGTCCCCGGACTGCTCCGGGACGCAGGCGCGGCCCCGGGAGCTGACGGAGAAGCGGTCGCGGACGTAGCCGAGGGCCGTCTCGCGGTGGGCGTCCAGGGCCGCGGCCCGGGAGGCGGAGTCGCCGGACTCGAAGGCGGCGGTGCCCGCGCGGAAGAGCGCGTCGTCGTGCCCGGCGTCGGCGGCGGAGACGACGAACAGGTCGTACTCCAGCTCCAGCTTCGTGTGCAGCGAGCCGTCGCCGCCGCCGGTGACGTCGGCGTAGACCACCGAGCTGAAGCCGTGGGCGGCCGCGGGCTGGGCCAGGCACAGGAGGGCGGTGACGGCCGCCGCCGCTGCGGCGAGGGCGGTGACGACGCCGCGTCGTATTCGGGATGACACTGTTCTCCTTTTGCTGCTCCTTTGCCTTGCGAGCGCACCGTGCACGCGCCGGGTGAACGGATCACCGCGCGATGGTGAACGCTGAAAAAACAAGGGCGGGAATGGTCGGCCGGGGGTGAATTCCACGCCCTTGCGCATAGCAGGATGGCGCCGTATCCCCGCTACTGCTTCGGAGGACGAACGTGTCGCGCTCCCCGTTTCCGGCCGTCGCCGCGCTGGTCGCGGTCACCGCGGCGGCCGCCCTGACGGCCGCCGGATGCGGCGCCGGTGACGACTGGTCGAAGCCGCGCGCCAGGCCGTCCGCGGTCGGCACGCTCGGCGCCGGCTTCGTCGACCGCGCCCACCCGCCCGCCCCGGAGGCCACGGTCACCCCCGAACCGGGCTCGTGGGAGGGCGTCGGCCCTTCGGACGGCTACCGGGTCGTGCTGCTCACCGCGGGCACCGACGGCCCGACGGTCGCGCTGGCGGCGGCGGTCCGGCGGTGGGCGGCCGAGGAGCACGTGGCGCTGCGGACGGTGACCGCGCACGAGGGGCCCGGCCTGCTCGCCGCCGTCACCGAGGCGATGGACATGCACCCCGACCTGATCGTCAGCGCCGGAAACGACCTGATCGACCCGCTGGCCACCGTGACGCCCAACCACCTGTCCCAGCAGTTCCTGGTGGTGGGCGCGGAACTGGCCGAACCGACCGCGAACGTCACGGCGGCGGACTGGTCCGGCGCCTCCTTCCGGGGCGAGGGCCTGGGGATGTCCTCGACGTACGACCCGGCCTCCTTCACCCCGCGGCGGTGCGACGCGGCCGTACGGGCGGGGGTCGCGGCGGTGCTCAACGACCTGACGGGCATCGTGCTGTGGCTGGACCGGGTCTGAGCCGGGCGGGCGAAAAGCAGGCGCCGGTGCTGAGGCGCCGCTGCTAGGGTGCGCCGATGCCGACGATCAGAAAAGTCCAGGTCACCTTCGACTGCGCCGACCCCGAACGCGTCGCCCGCTTCTGGTGCGAGGTGCTGGGGTACGAGGTGCCGCCCGCGCCCGAGGGCTTCGACGACTGGGCGGACTACGAGCGGTCGCTGCCGCCGGAGCGGCAGGGCACCGGGTTCGCGTGCCAGGACCCCACCGGGGTGGGGCCGCGGCTGTACTTCCAGCGGGTGCCCGAGGGCAAGGTCGTCAAGAACCGGGTGCACCTCGACGTCCGCGTCGGCACCGGGCTCGTGGGGGACGAGCGGGTCGCCGCACTGGAGGCGGAGGCCGCGCGGCTGGTCGCGCTCGGCGCGACCCGGCTGGAACTGCTGGTCGCCGACGAGTACAACGAGTCGTGCCTGCCGATGCTCGACATCGAGGGGAACGAGTTCTGCGTCGACTGACGTCCCAGTGCGCGGGGGGAGGCACACAGGGGCCGCCCCGCGGACAGGACGGGGCTTCACCATGGTGCTCGCACAGCCGTTGCCGGTCCAGAACAACCACCCCCCGGGGCCCTTCCCGGTCGGGGTCGCCGCGCTCCTGCTCGTCGTCGGGGTGCTCGTCGCGGGGCTGAGCGCGCTCGCCTTCGACGGCGACGGACCCCGCGGGGGCGACGGCTCCCGGCGCGGCTGGCTGATCGGGCTCGGCACGACGCTCGGCGTGCTGGGCGTGCTCGGACTGCTCCTCCACGCCGTCCAGACCGGGCACCGGCGCGACGGCCTGCGCGACGCCGGCCAGCACGTCATCGACGACGCCGTGCGGGCCGCCCAGGACTGCGACACCGCCGAGACCCCGACCTACTTCTACCCCGACAGCTCCAAGCCCGGCGGGGGCTACACATGGGCGCCGCCGCCCTGCACGCCCTTCCCGCGCGACGCGGTGCTGACGAGCAGCAACGTCCTCACCGTGCGGCCCGGCTACTCGGTCGAACCGGGCGGCTCCTTCGCCGACAACGGGCATGTGACGGTGACCGAGGAGAAGAGCGGCAAGCAGGTGTGCGCCACGGTCCCGCTGGAGGCGGACGGCAGGGGGTCCGTCACGGACGGGCCCTGCCGCGGCTGACGGCCGGTCGGCGCGGGTCGCCCCGCCGGCCGCCGCGGGGGTCAGGAGTGCGCCTCGGCGGCCGCGCGCGGCATGCCCTCGCTCGTCGCGAAGTAGAAGGCGGGCAGCAGGGCGAACCCGGCCAGGGCGATCAGCGGGGTCACCAGCCAGCCCAGCGCCCCGGCCAGGCAGTAGACGAGGGCGCCGATGACCGAGCGGACGATGCCCTGGCGGACGTAACCGGGTTCCACGCCCGGCTCCAGGAGGCCGGGGCAGCGGTACAGCCGGTGGTAGAGGGCGACCCAGCTCAGGCACAGGCCCGCGGCGATCCCCGCGTAGAGCGCCACGGCCGCCTTCGCGTCCGCGCCCGACACGTCGGCCTGCACCGCGTCGGCCAGCACGTCGGTGGGGAAGGCGAGCGAGGCCGTCGTGAACAGGACGAGCAGATTCGCCGCGTGCAGACCCCGGTTCATCGTCCGGACCCGCACGAACGCCTGGTGGTGGTTGAGCCAGATCACCGCGATGTAGCTGAAGGACGCCACATAGCCGACGTACGCGGGCCATTGCCGGCCGAGCGCGTGCGCCAGGCCGCCCTCCGGGTGCGGCGGCGTGACCAGGCCGATCACCAGGATCGTCGCGGCGATCGCGAACACGCCGTCGCTGAAGGCCTCGGCCCGTGCCGTCTCGGACCGCTGGAAGCGCGACGGGTCCGCGGACGTGACGGCGGAGGCGCCCGCGGGCGCCTCCGTGCCGGGCCGTCGCCCGGAGGACCCGTCGCCCGGCCCGGACCCGGAGTGGGGCGTGGACACGGCAGTTGCACCCGCCTTCCCGTTCTTCCGTTCTACCCGTACGCCACGGCCGTCCCGTCCGGCGCACCAGGACGATCTTCGCGGACCGGACACGTACCGCGCCGCAAGGCGCGGGCCGACGCGCCCCGCCGCTTCGCCCCGCCGTCCGCCGTCCGCCGTGCCCGGCGGCGGCGCCCGCCTCCACCGGATCGCGCGGCTATTCCCGCCGGGCGCCCGCGTGTCGGGTGAGAATGGCGACAGCACCACGGCGTGACGCGTCCGCCCGTTGTCGGTGGGGCGACCTATGCTCGGGGGATGAGTCCGACGCCGCCCACCGCCAGTGCGCCGCCCACCGCGAGCGCCATGCGCCGCGCCCTGCACCGCGCGGAGCAAGGGGTCGCCCTCGACACGGGGGAGGCCGCCGTACTGCTCCAGGCGCGCGGCGCGGATCTGGAGCGGCTGTCCGCGACGGCCGCCCGGATCCGGGACGCGGGGCTCGCACAGGCGGGCCGGCCCGGCGTCGTCACGTACTCCCGCAAGGTGTTCATACCGCTCACACGGCTGTGCCGGGACACCTGCCACTACTGCACCTTCGTCACCGTGCCCGGCAAGCTGCGGCGCGAGGGCCACGGGATGTACCTCTCGCCGGACGAGGTCCTGGACATCGCCCGGCGCGGCGCCGAAATGGGCTGCAAGGAGGCGCTGTTCACGCTCGGCGACCGCCCGGAGGACCGCTGGCCCGAGGCCCGCGAGTGGCTGGACGCGCACGGGTACGACGACACGCTCGCGTATGTGCGCGCCATGGCGATCCGCGTGCTGGAGGAGACGGGCCTGCTGCCGCACCTCAACCCCGGGGTGCTGAGCTGGCAGGATCTGCAGCGGCTCAAGCCCGTCGCGCCGTCCATGGGCATGATGCTGGAGACGACCGCGACGCGGCTGTGGTCCGAGCGCGGCGGCCCGCACTTCGGCTCGCCCGACAAGGAGCCGGCCGTGCGGCTGCGCGTCCTGGAGGACGCCGGGCGCTCCAACGTGCCCTTCACCACCGGCGTCCTCATCGGCATCGGCGAGACGTACGAGGAGCGCGCCGACGCGCTGTTCGCGATCCGCCGCACCGCCCGCCGCTACCACGGCGTGCAGGAGGTCATCGTCCAGAACTTCCGCGCCAAGCCGGACACGGCGATGCGCGGCATGCCGGACGCCGAGCTGGAGGAGCTGGCCGCGGCCATCGCGGTCGCCCGCGTCGTGCTGGGCCCCGCCGCCCGCATCCAGGCCCCGCCGAACCTGGTGGACGGCGAGTACGCGCGCTTCATCGCCGCCGGCATCGACGACTGGGGCGGCGTCTCCCCGCTGACGCCCGACCACGTCAACCCCGAGCGCCCCTGGCCGCACATCGACGACCTGGCCGCCCGCACCCGGGAGGCGGGCTTCGAGCTGCGCGAACGCCTCACCATCTACCCGGAGTTCGTCCGCCGCGGCGAGCCCTGGCTGGATCCGCGGCTGCTCCCGCACGTCACGGCGCTCGCCGATCCGCAGACGGGCCTGGCCCGTACGGACGCCGCCGTCGAGGGCCGCCCCTGGCAGGAGCCGGACGACGCCTTCCCCGCCGCGGGCGGCACCGGGCGCACCGACCTGCACCGCACGATCGACACCGAGGGCCGTACCGGCGACCGCCGCGACGACTTCGACGAGGTCTACGGCGACTGGGCGGAGGTGCGCGAGCTGGCCGCCCCCGGCCTCGTCCCCGACCGGGTCGACGCCGACGTGCGCGCCGCGCTGTCCACCGCCGCCGACGATCCGACGAAGCTCACCGACGCCCAGGCCCTCGCCCTGCTGCACGCCGACGGACCGGCCCTGGACGCGCTGTGCCGCATCGCCGACGACCTGCGCCGCGACACCGTCGGCGACGACGTCACCTACGTCGTGACGCGCAACATCAACTTCACCAACGTCTGCTACACCGGCTGCCGCTTCTGCGCCTTCGCGCAGCGCCGCACCGACGCCGACGCCTACACCCTCTCCCTGGACCAGGTCGCCGACCGGGTCGAGCAGGCGTGGCAGGTCGGCGCGACGGAGGTGTGCATGCAGGGCGGCATCCACCCGGATCTGCCCGGCACCGCCTACTTCGACATCGCGCGCGCCGTGAAGGCCCGCGTCCCCGGCATCCACCTGCACGCCTTCTCGCCGATGGAGGTCGTCAACGGCGCGACGCGCACCGGTATGCCGATCCGCGAGTGGCTTGCCGCCGCCAAGGAGGCGGGCCTGGACTCCATCCCCGGCACCGCCGCCGAGATCCTCGACGACGAGGTGCGCTGGGTCCTCACCAAGGGCAAGCTGCCCACCGCCACCTGGATCGAGGTCGTCAGCACCGCCCACGAACTGGGCATCCGCTCGTCGTCCACCATGATGTACGGGCATGTGGACCAGCCCCACCACTGGCTCGGCCACCTGCGGCTGCTCGCCGAGATCCAGCAGCGCACCGGAGGCTTCACCGAGTTCGTGACGCTGCCCTTCATCCACACCAACGCGCCCGTCTACCTGGCCGGCATCGCCCGCCCCGGCCCCACCGCCCGCGACAACCGGGCCGTCACCGCGATGGCCCGGCTGCTGCTGCACCCGCACATCACCAACATCCAGACCAGCTGGGTCAAGCTCGGCGCGGACGGCGCGGCCGAAATGCTCCGTTCGGGCGCCAACGACCTGGGCGGCACGCTCATGGAGGAGACCATCTCCCGTATGGCGGGCTCCGGTTACGGCTCCTACCGCTCCATCCGCGACCTGACCGCCATCGCCGCCGCCGCCGGGCGTCCCGCCCGGCAGCGCGGCACGCTGTACGGTGAGGTGCCCGCCGAGCGCATCGCGGCCGGACGCGCCTCCGACGGCCATCTGCCCGAACTGCTGCCCGTGCTGGGCGACTGACGCCGGCGCACCCCACCGGGTGCCGCCGGCCGCACCGGACGCAACCGCCCGCGGGTCCGCGGGCCCTGGCCGCGGGAAGGAGCCGGGCATGGCCGTCGAGGGCGGGCAGCTGTCGCTGCAGGAGCAGCTGGCGCGCCGCCGCCGCGGCGCCTTCGTCGGCCGGCACGCCGAGATGGCGGCCTTCACCGGCAACCTCGGCACCGACCCCGCCGACCCCGCGCACACCTTCCTCTTCCACGTCCACGGCCCCGGCGGCGTCGGCAAGACCACGCTGCTGGAGCGGTGGGAGCGCGCCGCCCGCGACCGCGGGGCGCTCACCGCGACCGTCGACGAGGCGGCCACGACCGTGCCCGCCGCCATCGAGGCGGTCTGCGCGCGGCTCGCCGACCAGGGCCGCCCGCTCAAGGCCACCGGCAAACTGCTGGCCCTGCACCGGCAGTTGCGCCAGGAGGCGGAGTCGCTGGCCGCGGGCGAGCAGGCGCCCTCGGTGGCCGGCACGCTCGCCGCGCACGCCGGTCTCGCCGGACTCGGCCTGCTGCCCGGCATGGGCGCGCTGGCCGGGGCGATGGACCCGGCGCAGGTCGCGCAGGGCGTCGACCGGTTACGCGGCCTGCTCGGCGCCCGCTTCCGCGACGAGCGCGACCTGCGGCTCGTCCTCGACCCGGTCGCCGTCCTGAGCCCGGTCCTGACCGCCGACCTCGCCGCCGCCGCGGCCCACGCGCCCTGGCTCACCCTCTTCTTCGACACCTACGAGCGCACCGGCCCGGTACTGGACCGCTGGGTGCGCGACCTGTTCGTCGAGGGGCGGTACGGGGCGCTGCCCGCGACCGTCGTCGTCACCCTCGCCGGACAGCGCGCCCCCGACCCGGCGGTGTGGGCCGACCACCTCGACCTCGTCACCGAACTGCCGCTCGCGCCCTTCACCGAGGACGAGTCACGGCAACTGCTCGCCGCCCGCGGCGTCACCGACGAGGCCGTCGTCGCGGCCGTGCTGCGGCTCACCGACGGACTGCCGGTGCTGGTCGGCGCCCTCGCCGCGAGCCGCCCCGGCCACCCCGACGCGGTCGGCGACCCCGCCGACACCGCCGTCGAACGCTTCCTCGCCTGGGAGCCCGACCCGGACGGCCGCGCCGCGGTGCTCGCCGCCGCACTGCCGCTGGAACTCGACGAGGACGTCTTCCGCACCGCCGTGGCCGCCGACGCGCCACAGGCCGCCGGGCGCTACGACTGGCTGCGCGGGCTGCCCTTCGTCACCGAGCACGGCGGCCGCGCCCGCTACCACGGCGTCGTACGCGCCCAGATGCTCCGGCTGCGCCGCACCCGCTCCCCGCAGCGCTGGCGCGACGGGCACGAGCGGCTCGCCGCCGCGTACGGCGGCTGGCGGGCCCGCGAGGAACGCGGCCGCGCCGTCGGCGAACTGTGGGCCGACGCGGCCTGGCGCACCCAGCGGATGCACGAGATCTACCACCGCCTGTGCGCCGACCCGCGCGGCGCCCTCCCCGGCGCCCTCCTCGACCTCGCCCGCGCCTGCACCGCGGGCCCCGGGACCGCCCGCCGCTGGACGCGCATGCTCACCGACGCCGCCGAGGACACCGAGGCCCCGGCGCTCACCGCGTGGGCGACCGCGCTCGCCGCGGTGTACGCGGGGGAGCAGGGCCCCGGCCGGGACGCGGAGACCTCCGACGCGGGCCTGGCCGCGCGGGCTCTGACGGTGATCCTGGAACGCGGCGGGACGGAACACGGCGGCCTGGACCGCGAACGGCGCGCCGCCGTGCACGCCGTACGGGCCTGGGCCCGGCGGCAGGCGGGCCGGCCGCACGAGGCGCTCGCCGACTACGACCGCGCCGAGCAACTGGGCCTGCGCGGCTTCCTGCTGCACGCCGGGCGCGGCGACACCCGCTGGACGGTCGGCGACCCGGCCGGGGCCGTCCCCGACTACACCGCCGCGCTGGCCGCCGAACCCGGCCACCCGCGCGCCGCGTACGTCCGCACCCAGCTCGGCGGCGCCCTCATGCGCACCGGCCGCCCCGCGGAGGCGCTCGTGGAGCTGGACGCCGCGGTCGGCGCCGACCCCGCCGCCGTCCTCGCCCGCGAGTACCGGGCCATGGTGCTGCTGACCCTGGGCCGTCCCGCGGACGCCCTCGCCGACGCCGAGGCGTGCCTGGCCGACGCCGCCGCGCCCGACATCGGCCACGTCATGCTGCGCGCGGTCGCCAACCTGGAGCTGGGCCACCGCGACCTCGCCGCCGCCGACCTGGACGCCCTGCTCGCCGACCCCTCCGCCGTCCGCGCATGGGCCGACGCGCTGGGCCCGTACGTCCCCGTCCCCCGGACCGTCGATCCCGCCCCGCGCGAACACTAGACGCCGCGTCAGCTCCTTGTGGCCTGCGGCCGGGCTGTCAGGTCGGCGACGAGCCGGCGGTAGGTGTCGAACGCCGGTTTCGGCGTGTAGTCGTCGCGGAGCAGGCCGAAGCCGTGGAAGAGGCCGGGGCCGGAGGTGTCCGCGTCGCGGAGCCCGAAGTAGGTGTAACCGGTGATGTTGTCGACCGTGCGCCGTTCGTGGACGGTCCGTACCACCTCGGCGACGACTTCGGCCTGTCGTTCCTCGCTGCGGCCCGGACCGGTCGGCCAGCCGGTCTCGGTGACCACGATCGGCACCCGCGGTCCGATGCCGGCGCGCGGGAGGGCGTCGCCGCGGAAGCCGTCGAGGACGGCACCGACCGCCCCGGCGAGCTGCCCGGCGGGCAGCGGGCGGAACACGTCGGGGAAGAAGTCCAGGCCGACGTAGTCCAGGGCCTGGTGGAAGGCGTCGTCGGCCAGGCGGCCGAGGCCGGGCCAGAAGCTGTCGTCGGGGTCGAAGGTCGGCACCGCGTTGAACCCGACGGCGATGTCGTGGCCCGCCAGGCGCGCGGCCTGCTTTGCCGCGGTCACGCCGCGCACCACGGCTTCCTTCACGTGCGGGGTGCTGCCGTCGAGGACCGGCAGGTTCGCGTTCGGCTCCTCCGCGATCTGGAGCCGCGCCAGGTGGGCGCCGTCGGTGCGGACGGTCTCGCTGACGAAGTCGAGCCAGCCGTCGACGTCGCCGCCGGGGTCGCGGAAGGTCAGGACGAGGTCCAGGGCGCGGCCGCGGGTGGCGTAGGACGCGGGGTCGGCCGGGGTGTCGGGCAGTCCGGGGTCGCCGAAGGCCCGGTAGGCGCGTACCAGGAAGGTGCCGGCGTCGCCTTGCAGGGTGTCGAGCGCGTCGGCGATCCGGCGGGGGTCGTCGGGGCGTGCGGGGGCGATCAGGCCGGTCTCGCCGCCCAGGGCGGCGCCGGGGTAGATGCCGAAGGTGAAGGTCATGGCGGCCACCCTAGGCATATTTTTGGTGTGACACCAAGTTTGGTGTCGCACTAGAATTGCCTCATGGGACTTCGAGAGGCCAAGAAGCAGCAGACCCGCACCGCCATCGCCGACGCCGCGGCAGCGCTGTTCTTCGACCGTGGGTTCGATCAGGTGAGCGTCGCCGAGGTGGCGCGAGCGGCGGGGGTCTCGGTCAACACCGTCTTCAACTACTTCCCCGCCAAGGAGGACCTGTTCTTCGACCGGCGCTCCGAGGTCGAGCAGCACCTGGCCACCGTGGTGCGGACCGCGCCGGCGGGGGTGCGGCCGGCCGACGCGGTCCGCGCGGACCTCCTGGCCGCGATCGACCGCGCTGACCCCTACCTGGGGCTCAGCCCGGACGCGGCGACGTTCTGGCGGGTGGTCCACGACAGCCCGGCGCTGCTGGCGCGAGCGCGCGAGATCGCCGAGCAGGCCGAAGCGGCTCTCGCCGAGGTGCTGGTCCAGCGGGCCGGAGCGCCGCCGCAGGACGCGCTGCCCCATCTGTGTGCCGGCGCCATCGCCGGCGCGTACCGGGCCGTCGTCGCCGAGATCAGACGGCAGATGCTGGACGGCCGGGACCCGGACGCCGTGCGGGACGACGTGCGCACGGCCACCGTCCGGGCGTTCGACACACTCAGCACCCTCGTCGAGTAGGTGCCCCGCCCGCGATCGGACCCTCGCCGACCCCCTCCCGGTGACGGTCCGTCCGCGTCGTGTGCGCCGGAGCGCGCGCCGGGGAGAATTCCCGCCATCCAGCCGGAGCCGTCTCTTCCGGGACAACCCTCACCTACCCCTCGCGCCCCTTCCGCTCCTGGATACGTCGGCTATCGTGCAGGCGCAGAACGGCACGGATCGGGGGCAGACCGAAGGGGACCGCTTTGAACGCAGTCTGGGGACGCGCGCAGCAGCAGGACTTCCGCAGCCGTGTCCGCGGGTGCCTGCTCGGCGGGGCCATCGGCGACGCCCTGGGCGCCGGCATCGAGTTCGAGTCCCTGGAAGCGATCCAGGCCGCCCACGGCCCGGACGGCGTCGTGGACTACGTGCCCGCCTACGGGCGGCGCGGCGCGGTCACCGACGACACCCAGATGACGCTGTTCACCGTCGAGGGCCTGATACGCGCTCAGGTCCGCCGCGACACCGGCGCCTGGCACCCGCCCACCGACATCCACCGCGCCTACCGCCGCTGGGCGGCCACCCAGAGCGAGTGGGGCCCCGACGAGCGCCGCAAGGACGCGGGCTGGCTGGCCCGCGAGGAGTGGCTCTACGCGCGGAGGGCCCCCGGCAACGCCTGCCTCAGCGGCCTGTCCGACGAGGTGATGGGCAGCCTGGAGGCCCCCAAGAACCCCGGCTCCAAGGGCTGCGGCACGGTCATGCGCTCGGCGCCCTTCGGGCTGCTCGTCGGCTGGGAGCCGCAACTGGTCTTCCAGCTCGCGGTGGAGTGCGCCGCGCAGACCCACGGGCACCCCACCGGGCAGCTCGCCGCGGGCGCGTTCGCCGTCATCGTCCACGGCCTCGCGCGCGGCGAGGCCCTCGACGGCTCCGTCCAGCACGCCCTCGCGCTGCTCGGCGCCCGCCCCGGCCACCAGGAGACCACCGACGCCCTGCAGAGCGCGCTCGGCGCCGTACGCCAGGGGATGCCCTCCCCGCAGCGCGTCGAGGCTCTCGGCGAGGGCTGGACGGCGGAGGAGGCGCTGGCGATCGGCGTCTACTGCGCGCTGGTCGCCGAGGACGTCCGGCACGGGCTGCTGCTCGCCGTCAACCACTCCGGCGACAGCGACTCCACGGGCTCGATCTGCGGCAACCTGCTCGGCGTCCAGCACGGTGAGACGGCGCTGCCGCCCGCGTGGATCGCCGAGCTGGAGGGCCGCGCGACGATCCTCCAGCTCGCGGACGACTTCGCGATGGAGATGACCCAGGCCCCCGCCCTCCACGGCCCCTCCGGCGCGAGCCCCGCCTGGCTCGACCGCTACCCGGCCCTCTGACCCGGGCGGTTCCCCGACTACTCCGCCGCGGCCGGCCGCAACGGGCCCTCCTCCGGGCCGGAGCCTGCGGCCGCACTCTCGGACGTGTCGTCCCCCTCGGGAGAGTTGATCGCCGCGATGAGGGCGTTGCGCGCCTCCGTCTCCTCGGGCCTGATCCATCCGACGACGACGTACAGCACCAGCGACACCACGAGCGGCAGCGCGATCTGGTACTCCAGGTTCACGCCCCCGGAGACGGCGTCGTTGATGGGGTAGTTGACGAGGTAGAAGGCGAGCAGGCCGAGCGCCCAGCTGGTGAGCGCGGCCGTCGGGCCGGACTTCCGGAAGCGCGGCAGCAGCCCCAGCATGAACGGGATCGCGATCGGCCCCATGAGCCCGGCGACCCACTTGATCACCACGGTGATGATGTCCTTGAACGTCGGCGAGTTGACCTGCGTGGCGACGGCCATGCTGAGCCCGAGGAAGGACAGTGTGGTGATGCGCGCCGCGATGAGCCCGACCCGCGCGGTCCAGGCGCGGGCGCGCTGGGAGAAGGCGGGCGCGATGTCCCGGGTGACGACGGCGGCGATGGCGTTCGCGTCGGACGAGCACATGGCCATGGTGTGCGAGAAGAAGCCGACGACGATGAGCCCGAGCAGCCCGTGCGGCAGCAGGTCCTGCGCGAGCAGCCCGTAGGAGTCCGAGCCGTCCGGCTTCTTGGCGTGCACCAGCAGCGGCGAGACCCACATGGGGAAGAACAGCACGACGGGCCACACGAACCACAGCGCCGCCGAGAGCGCGGCGCCGCGGGTGGCCTCGCGGGGCGAGGACGTGGCCATGTAGCGCTGCGCCTGGTTCCACATGCCGCCGTTGTACTCGAACGTCTTGATGAAGAGGTAGGAGATGAGGAAGACGGTGGTGTAGGGCCCCGCGGTGGGGTGGTCGTGGTGCCGCAGCGCCGGTTCGTCCCAGACGTTCCAGATGCTGCTGATCCCGCCGAGTTCGTGCAGCGCGGCGACGAGCATCGCGAGCCCGGCGACGAGCTGGATGACGAACTGGCCCAGCTCGGTGAGCGCGTCCGCCCACAGCCCGCCCACCGTGCAGTAGACCGCGGTGATCGCGCCGGTGATGACGATGCCCTGGGTGATGGTCACCCCGGTGAAGACGGACAGCAGGGTGGCGATGGCCGCCCACTTGGCGCCGACGTCCACGATCTTGAGCAGCACCCCGGACCATGCGAGGGCCTGCTGCGTCGGCAGGTTGTAGCGGTTCTTGAGGTATTCCAGCGGTGAGGCGACGTGCAGCCTGGCCCGCATCCGGTTCAGCCGGGGCGCGAACGTCTTCGCGCCGATGGCCACACCGATGGCGATGGGCAGCGCCCAGGTGACGTAGGAGGTGATGCCGTACTGGTAGGAGATGCCCGCGTATCCGGTGAACATCACGGCGCTGTAGCCCGACATGTGGTGCGAGATGCCGGACAGCCACCACGGCATCCTGCCGCCCGCCGTGAAGTAGTCGCTGACGTCGCCGACGCGCCGGTGCGACCACACGCCGATCGCGACCATCACGCCGAAGTAGGCGATGAGCACGGTCCAGTCGAGACTGTTCATAAGTCCCCTCCAGGGGGTCCGCCTTGTGAACGGGGGCGCACTTCGCTGTGACGCTCACCCGGGCGGGTCGCCCCCGTGCGGGAGTGGGGACTTCCGGGATTGAACCCTTGCTGCGGAGGGGTGGTCAAGGGATCCGACGTTCATGAGTCTGAATCCAGGTCAGCAAGTCGAACGATTTTACGTCGTCTTTACCTTCGGGGGCATTGTGATGCCCATGACCGCCAACCCACCATGAGCGGGCACTTCGCTGGACGCGGGCAGGACCGAACCGCCGTACGGGAGCGGGTCCCGTACGGCACGGGAAGGGGGCCGGACGCGCCGGCCGGGAAGGTCAGCCGAAGGCGGGCGCCAGCCGGCGCAGCCCCTCGGCGATCTCCTCGGGCGTGTGCGTGGTGAAGGACATCCGCAGCGTGGCCGGATCGGGCGCGGCGGCGTAGAAGGGCGCGCCCGGGACATAGGCCACGTCGTACGTGATCGCCGTGCGCAGCCGCTCGCTCGCGTCGAAGCCCTCCGGCAGCCGCACCCACACGAACATGCCGCCCTCGGGGCGGTTCCACACGCTGCCCTCCGGCAGCGCCGCGGGGAGCCCGGCCAGCAGCGCGTCACGCCGCTCCCGGTAGGCGCCGCGCACCCGCGCCAGATGCGCGTCCAGGTCGCGGTGGGCCAGGTAGTGGGCGGCGGCCGCCTGGTCGACGCCCGACGTGTGCAGGTCGGCGGCCTGCTTGGCGATCACACAGGCACGCCGCAGCGCCTCCGGGGCCCGCAGCCAGCCCAGCCGCATACCGGGCGCCATGATCTTCGAGAAGCTGCCCAGCAGCACGGTGCGGTCCGCGGCGGCCTCGTGGGCGGCGATCGGCCGCCCGCGCTCACCCTCGTAGCGCAGCTCGCCGTACGGGTCGTCCTCGGCGATCCACAGCCCGTGGCGGCCCGCCACCTCCGCGACGGCCCGGCGGCGCCCGGCGGGCATCGTCCGGCCGGTGGGGTTCTGGAACTCCGGTATGAGGTAGAGCAGTTTGGGCCGCTCGCGCAGCACCAGCTCCTCCAGTGCGTCCGGCAGCACGCCGTCCTCGTCGGTCGGCACCGGCACCACCCGGGCGCCCGCGAAGCCGAAGCACTGCAGGGCCGCGAGATACGTCGGGTTCTCCACCAGGACGACGTCGCCGGGCTCCAGCAGCGCGGTGGCCAGCAGTGTGAGGCCCTGCTGCGAACCGGCCGTCACCAGCAGGTCCGCGGGCCCGGTCGGCAGCCCGCGCGCGGCCAGCCGCCCCGCCACGGCCGCCCGCAGGTCCGCGTCGCCCTCGGTCGTCGCGTACTGCAGGACGGTACGCGGCCGTTCGGCCAGCACCGCGTCGTAGGCCGCGCGCAGCCCCTCGGTGTCGAACAGCTCGGGGGCGGGCAGCCCGCCGGCGAAGGAGACGACCTCGGGGCGCGCGGTGAGCGCCAGGATCTCGCGTACCGGCGAGGCACCGACGTCCCGTGCGCGCGCGGCCAGAGGGGGCAGGGGGGTGGCGGTCGTCGTCATGGGCGGCAGCCTACAAACAGTCGGTGTAGTGCGCAGGTACTTTTCCGGAATCCCGCCCGGTCCGCGGGACGGCCCCCAACTGCCCCCGGTACGGGCCCGGAAACAGCAGCGAGCCCTCTCGGCCAGGACGGCGGCCGGTCGAGAGGGCTCTGTCGGTGGTGCTGTGGTGCTGTCGTGCTGTGGA
The DNA here is from genome assembly GCF_053604375.1 of Streptomyces sp. NPDC004031. Taxonomy (NCBI): domain Bacteria; kingdom Bacillati; phylum Actinomycetota; class Actinomycetes; order Kitasatosporales; family Streptomycetaceae; genus Streptomyces; species Streptomyces sp. NPDC004031. The sequence continues at coordinate 96,135 of NZ_JBSGHL010000022.1, forward strand.
TCGGTGGTGCGGTGGATCAGTGGTGCCGTGGAGTGCTCAGCGCAGGTCGAAAGCGCCGTGGTCCACGTCGACGACGAACTCGGACCACGCCTCGGGGGAGAAGGTGAGGACGGGGCCGTGCGGGTCCTTGGAGTCGCGGACCACGACGGCCGCGACCGCCGGGGACTTGACCTCCACGCAGGCACCGTTGCCGGTGGACCGCGAGGACTTCCGCCACTCGGGAGTGCTGCCCAGCTTGATTGCCATCTCTGCTCCGGTCTGTGCTGGTGACGGCGGCGGGGTGTGTTCCGCTCCGCGGGCGGGCCGCGAAGCGGAGGTGTACACCACTGCCTGACTGCGCTCGACGCTACCGGCCAACATCACCAGCCCCGAGGGGCCTTCACTCAACCAGGTGGTAAATCGCCTACAACCCTTGCCAGTTGTCGGGGCCTATCGCTACAGTGCGCGCCTTTACCTTCCGGTGCGCGCTGTCGGGCGGCCCGTTCAGGCGTAGCGCTGCGCCGCGTCGCGGATGAACTGCCGGGTGGCCTCCGCGCTCAGCGCCTGCGCGCGCAGGTGCTCGTACATGACGCTGTACGCCTGCACGTCGGTGTCCTTCTCCAGGTACAGGTCGCTGTTGACGCCCTCCAGGTACACCACGGTGGCGTCCGTCGCGTCGGTGAACTCCAGCACCGCGAACTGCCCGCTCAGACCCGGGTGCGCCCCGACCTCGAACGGCAGCACCTGCACGGTGACGTGCGGCAGGTGGCTCAGCTCCACCAGGTGCTCCAGCTGCTGGTGCATCGTCTGCGCGTCGCCGACCTTGCGCCACAGCGCGGCCTCGTCCACCACCGCCCACATACGCAGCGGCCCGTCGCCGTCGGTGATCCGCTCCTGCCGCCGCATCCGGACGCTGACCCGCTTCTCCACCTGCTCCGGGGTCGCCTCCGGCAGGTTCCCGGAGATGACCGCGGTCGCGTACTCCTTGGTCTGCAACAGCCCTGGCACCACCTGCGGTTCGAACACCCGCAGGCTCGCCGCCTCCGTCTCCAGGCCGATGTACACGCTGTACGGGATGTCGCCGAAGGCGTGCCACCAGCCCTGCTGGCGCGACTCCTTGGCCATCTGCATGAGCGACTCGACGATCCGCATGTCGTCCACGCCGTAGACCCCGCACAGATCCCGGACGTCTCGCTGGCTGATGCTGCGGCGGCCGTTCTCCAGGCGACTGATCTTGGACTGGGAGACCAGGAGCCGGGCCGCGACCTCCTCGGCCGTCATCCCCTTCTCCTCGCGGAGCTTGCGCAGCTCCGAACCCAGCCGGCGGCGCCTGACGGTGGGGTTGACGTTGGCGACCACAGGAACTGCACCTCCACGCTGATCCGTACTGATGGTCAGCAGCCTGCCACTAGCGGTCATCACCGCGCTGGCGAATGGTCGTAACAAGCTTGCCCGGCCCTTGCGCCGGGGCGCGCGGATCGTCCGCGCACGCCCCGCAAAGGGCGTAAAACATGCCGCGCGGGGCACCGGGGCCGGACAACTGTCCGGTTCCCGACACCCCGCGCGGCACTGCGGCTCCCGGTGGGGGATCTCATCGCGGACGGTACCGGCGCCACCGCTCCCACCGGCCCTGCGGTGGCCGCCGAAATCCGTGGTGCCCGGTCCCTGCTCACGGGCACCACGGCTCGTCCTGCGTCGTTACGTGTTGCGTGGGCCGTGTGCACGGCCCCGCCGCCTTTCCGGCGGTTCCTGCTGTCGTGCTGGTGAAGTCCTGCTGCGTGGAACGGAGGTGCCCGGTGGAGCGGAGTTGCCCGGCGGTGCGCGGTGCGTCCCGCCGTACGCGTGTCCGTGCGTCCGGCGCGTCCTGCACGTCTCGCGCCCGCCGCACGTACCGCGCGTCCTGCGCTTCCTGTACGTATTGCGCTTCCTGCACGTACTGCCGTGTGCACTGCCGTGTTCCGGCCCGGAGCGGTGCCGCTGCGCGCGGGGCGTCAGCGGGCCCCGGCCCTGGCCATCGAGCCGTGCGCGACCGCGCGCCGTTCCTGTGCGGCCGGCCGCTTGGGCTGCGCGGCCACACCGTTCTGCACGTCCATCACGGCGTGCGCGACGAGGCCGCCCATCGGGTCGTATCTGATCAGGTCCCGCAGGCGCGATCGGGACGACCGCCCCTCGTTGCCCGGATACAGGTGCTTGCCGAGGCCCACCGAATGGGCGAGCGCGGCGAGCGCCGCGGTCCGCGGGTCCGGCGGCACGCCGGTGCGGATCGCACTGTCCAGCCGGGCTCTGATGTCCCGGCTGACGGCGCTGTCGGTCGCCTGGTAGCGAGTCGTCGGCAGCACCCCGCACATCTGTCCCGGCACGGCGTGCACCATGCCGCACCGCTCCAGGTGCGCGAGATACGTCTGGCGCAGCCCCAGCCGGGGCCCGCCGATCCAGTGGACCGCCCGCACCGGGCTGCCGCGACGGCGCAGCAGTTCCAGCGCGGAGTCCAGAGTCGGATCTCCAGTCGGCCGTGGGTGCACCACGGCGATACGATCCCCGTCAGGGGCTATCCGTCCGGCCAGAGCCAGCTCGACGAGCTGCGCTCCGGCGAGGCCGAGGTCGAGTGATTGCGGCTGCGCCGTGGTCCCGGTCGTCGGGTCCAGGGCGAGCAGCAACAGCTCTTCCGGAATTGTTCTGCGGCTCTTGCCCATCCATGCCTCCCCGCGTGGATGAATGACAGGGTGACGCCTCTCACACCGGCCTGTCGAGAGCGCCTTTTCCATATCTGCGGGAACCGGCTGGTATGTCGTCCTCGTCTACGGGGGCGGCGGTGGTGTCGCAGACGGGTCGTGGGCCGGTCGCGGGGACCATGGCATGAGTGGGTCGTGAAGGGCCGGGGCGCCGCCGGGCGCCCCGGATGACGCGTCGAGGAGGTCTGCGTGGCGGGCGAGTCCCCCGGCAGGGAGAAGCAGCACGAAATGTCGGGGGAGGCGGTCTCGTCGCAGGCCGTGGATCCGAGGCTGGCGGTGTTCGGGACGCCTGCTGGGGCGCGTGAGGCCGCTGAGGCGGGCACCGCGCCCGCCCGGCCGGACGCCCCGCCCGCCGCGGGCGGCTCCGCGCCCGGCGCCGATTCGCCCCAACTGCCCGCCTCCGACGCCCGGCCGCGCGCCGCCGCCGCGTCCACCGCGGACTCCGGTGCGGATACGCCGGGTGAGGTAGCCGTTCTGGACACCGCTGACGCCACCCTTACTCCCGAGGTCCCTTCCGTCCCTTCTGTGGAGGCCGGGGAGCCGTCGAAAACGGAACCAAATCGTGATCCTGCGCCTGGGGCTGATGAGGCGGAGGAGGCTGCTGAGGCGGCTGAGGTAAGTGAACGTTCAACTCGGAAGGCGGAGCCGACGGCCTCGCCGGCCGACCCGGACACCCCCGCCGATGCCCCCCGCGACGCTCCGCCGGCCACCGAGCCGAGCACGCCGGGCACGCCGGAGCGCACTCCGGTGGAGGAAGCGGGCGCTCGTCCGGCCGCCGCCCGAGAGGGTGAGCTTGCGGACTCCGCCGCGGGCGGGGCGGAGGAGGGCGCGGGGTCCGCGGAGGGCGCCGAGTCCGCCAGGGGCGCCGAGTCCGGCGGGTCCGGCGGGGGCGCCCGGGAGCCGGGTGCCGCGCAGGGCGCGGAGGCGGATGAGGACGAGGAGGAGGGCGCCGACGGGGGGCCCGAGGACGCCGCGCCGGGGGCCGCTGACGCCGACGCCGCCGAGTCCGCCGCCGACTCCGCTGGGGACGAGGACGTACGGCCGGGGGCCGAGCCCGCCGACGTACCGGCCGACGCGCCCGCCGACGCCTCCGAGCCCGAGGACACCGGTGTGCACCGCGCCGCGGTCCGCCGCTCGCTGCTCCGGCCGCTGGTGTCGGACCTGCCCGCCGAGCGGCCCGCCGCGCCCCCGGCCGCCGCGTCACCGGACGGCGCCGCCGCCGCGACCGGCGACGAACCGGACGCCGAGGAGTCGCTCGGCCCCGACGGCACCCGGGTCATGCAGAAGCCCCAGGTGCTGCCGCCCGGTTCCGGCCACACCGGCTCCACGCCGCTCAAGCTGCTCGCCGCGCTCACCAACACCCCGCCGCCCAAGCCCACGCTGCTGCGCAGCATCGGCCGCCGGTTCAAGATCTGGACCCCGGTCGTCGTGCTGCTCGCGGTGATCTTCGTGATCGTCCAGGCGGTGCGGCCGCTGCCGACGCCCACCCTGAAGGCGACCACCGCGTCCTCGTACGCCTTCCCGGGCGCCGCCCTGCCGACGGCGATGCCGTGGCCGGCCGAGGGCCAGTCCGTCGCCGAGGTCGAGGGCGTCGGCTCGCTCGGCGTGCACGGCGCGCAGACCCCCGTGCCCATCGCCAGCCTCACCAAGGTGATGACCGCCTACATCGTGCTGCGCGACCACCCGATCAACGGCGCCTCCCAGAACGGCCCGATGATCCCCGTCGACAAGCAGGCCGCCGAGGAGTCCACCTCCGTAAACCAGTCGACCGCCCACGTCACGGAGGGCCAGCAGTTCACCGAACGGCAGATGCTGCAACTGCTCCTCGTGCCCTCCGGCAACAACATCGCCCGCCTGCTCGCCCGTTGGGACGCCGGCACGCAGGAGGCCTTCGTCGCGAAGATGACCGCGACGGCGAAGACGCTCGGCATGAACCACACCACGTACACCGGTGCCAGCGGCTTCGAGGAGACCACCGTCAGCACCGCCGTCGACCAGCTCACGCTGGCGCGCGAGGTCATGAAGAACGAGACCTTCCGGTCGGTCGTCGCCCTCGCCAACGTCACGGTCCCCGGCGTCGGCACGATCTACAACAACAACAACGACCTGGTGAAGCCGGGCGTCGTCGGCATCAAGACCGGCTCCAGCACCCCCGCGGGCGGCGCGCTGATGTGGGCCGCGCACAAGACCGTCGGCGGCAAGCAGCAGCTGATCCTCGGCGTCGTGCTCCAGCAGCACGGCGGCGTCACCGTCAACGACAGCCTCAACGCGGCGCTGGTGCGCAGCCAGCAGCTCATCGAGTCCGTCCAGGGCGGGCTGACGTCCGCGACCGTCGTGAAGAAGGGCGAGGTCGTGGGCAACGTCGACGACGGGGTGGGCGGCTCCACGCCGGTCGTCGCCGCGGCCGACCTCACCGCGCCCGGCTGGCCCGGCCTGCACACCCCCGTGACCCTCACCCCGCTCCCGGGCGGCCTCCCGCACAGCGCGAAGGCCGGCACGACGGTCGGCACGCTCACGATCGGCTCGGGCCCGGACGCCACGAAGGTCCCGGCCGTGCTGGGGTCGGATCTGACGTCGCCGTCGTTCGGCGCGAAGCTCACGCATTTCTGAGGGGGTGCGCTCCGGGGCGCGTGGTGCGGTTCGCTGTGCGACCTTCCCTCGGTGGGGGGTTGCTCGCGCCGTTCTCCCCCAGAGCTTCGCCTGGGAGGTGCCCCCACGCGCCCCTTTGCGCGGCGCGCCGGTGGGCGGGTCGGGGGCCGCCACGGGGCACCTCCTCGGAATGCGCCTTCTCCCTCCTACCTGGCTGGTGAGCCCCTCCCAGCGCATTCCTGCGGGGGCACCCCGCACCGTCCCCCTCCGGGCCGGACCGGCGGCTGCCAGCCGGTGGGGGGTGAGTGTCTCCGGGCGCGGCTACGGGGGACAGTTCTCGTTTCTCGGGGCGCGGCTGCGGGCGAGAGTTGCCGTTTTTAGGGGCGCGGGGAACTGCGCGCTCAACCCATCACCGGGGGAAAGGCGACGTGCCACCGCAAGTGGCAACCACCCAGGGGCGCGGGGAACTGCGCGCTCAGCCCCCACCGGGGGAAAGGCGACGTGCCACCGCAAGTGGCAACCACCCAGGGGCGCGGGGAACTGCGCGCTCAGCCCCCACCGGGGGAAAGGCGACGTGCA
>NZ_JBSGHL010000022.1:102108-131492 GCF_053604375.1 Streptomyces sp. NPDC004031
ACGCCACCGCAAGTGGCAACCACCCAGGGGCGCGGGGAACTGCGCGACAAGCCCCCACCGGGGGGAAGGCGAGCTGCCACCGCAAGTGGCAACCACCTGGGGGCGCGGGGAACTTCTACGTGGAGAGTTCGCGTTCGAGGGGGGTGCGGAAGCGCGGAGTCACCCGGACGGGGCCCAGCGCGGGGGCGAGCCGGGCGGCGGCCTGCTCCACCGCGTCGGTGGCCTCGGGACCGCGGTCGGTGAGCAGCCGCCAGGCGATCTCGCCGTCCGGGCGCTGGCCCCATCCGCCGATGACCTCGCCGTCCCACCAGACGGTGGGCCCGATGTTGCCGGAGCGGTCGAAGAGCGCCTCGTGGCCTTCGGGCAGGAACCATCCGCGGTCGCGCCAGGCCATGGGGAGCGGGTCGAGCGCGGGCAGCAGGAGGGCGGCGCCGTCCGCCGTGGCGGGCGCGGGGGCGTCGGGGAGGGCGTGGGCGGTGGCGCCGTCGTCGAGGACGACCGCCTCCGCCCCGGCGGCGGCGAGCGCCTTGCGGGTCTCGCCGAGCCCCCAGCCGGTCCACCACTTGAGGTCCGCCTCGGTGCCGGGTCCGTACGCGCGGAGCCAGGCGCGGGCGAGTGCGGCGCGTGCGGGTTCCTCGGGGACCTCGGGCAGCGGTTCCGCGTTGGCCCAGCGGAACTGCCCGCTGATCCAGGATCCGGCGGGACGGCGCCGTTCGATGCGCCCTTCGGCGGCCATGAGGCGGATGACGCGGCTGGCGATGTTCTGTGTTGCCTCGTACGGTTTGCCGCGCGCGACGACGACCTGCTCGCGCAGTCGCGGGACGAGCCGGGAGAGCTGCGCCCCGCTGCTGTCGGGGTGGGCGGCGAGTGTGGCGACGACCTCGGCCTCCAGGTCCGCGAGCCACGCGGCGTCCCATCCGCCGCCGTCGGCGAGGAAGGTGAGCACGTCCTTGCGCATCTTGACGGTGACGCGGCGTCCGGCGGCGGCATAGACCTGCGGGGCGAAGTCCCGGTCGACGACGAACATGGTGCGCCGCATCGCGAGCATCCGGGTGAGGGCGGGCGGTTCGCCGTACAGCGCGGTGTCCAGCGCCGCCATGGCGGCGAGGGGGGCGGCCGCCCGCGCGGCGACGCTCAGGTGGACGGTGGCCGGATCCGTCGCGTGCAGGGCCACGACGTCCCGCACCACGTCCGTGACGTCAACCGCTCCGACGCCGACCCGCGCCCGCCGTACCTGTGCCATCCCCCCATCCTCCCCGAACGGCGCCGGTACATTGCCACGGCTCGGCAATATGCGGCGGCGTCCGGGGGCCGGGCGGGGTCAGCGCGGCGTGAACGCCCGCAGACGCAGGCTGTTGGCGACCACGAACACCGAGGAGAAGGCCATCGCGGCCCCGGCGATCATCGGGTTGAGCAGTCCCGCGGCGGCGAGCGGCAGCGCGGCCACGTTGTAGGCGAAGGCCCAGAAGAGGTTGGAGCGGATCGTGCGCAGGGTGCGCCGGGCGAGGCGGATCGCGTCGGCGGCGACCCGCAGGTCCCCGCGGACGAGCGTGAGGTCGCCCGCCTCGATCGCCGCGTCGGTGCCGGTGCCCATCGCGAGGCCGAGATCGGCCTGGGCGAGCGCCGCCGCGTCGTTGACGCCGTCGCCGACCATGGCGACCGTACGGCCCTCGGCCTGGAGGGCGCGCACGACGGCGACCTTGTCCTCGGGCAGCACCTCGGCGTGGACGTCCTCGGCGGCGATGCCGACCTGCGCGGCGACGGCGGCCGCCACGGCGGCGTTGTCACCGGTGAGCAGGACGGGCCGCAGCCCGAGGCCGCGCAGCCGCCGTACGGCCTCCGCGCTGCCGTCCTTGACGGCGTCCGCGACCACCAGGACCGCCCGCGCGCGGCCGTCCCAGGCGACGGCGACGGCCGTGCCGCCGTCGGCCTCCGCCGCGGCCTTGGCGCGTACCAGCTCCTCCGGCAGCGGCATGCCCCGCTCGGCGAGCAGCCGTTCGCGCCCGGCGAGGACGGTGCGGCCGTCGACGGTGCCCTCCACGCCGAGGCCGGGCAGGTTGCGGAAGCCGGTGACGCCGGGCAGTTCGCCGGCCCGTTCTGCCGCCCCGGCGGCGATCGTCCGGGCGATGGGGTGTTCGGAGGCGTGTTCCAGCGCGCCCGCGCGGCGCAGCGCGTCCTGTTCGTCGACGCCGTCTGCCACCAGCACCGATCGCAGCGTCATCGAACCCGTCGTGACCGTACCGGTCTTGTCGAGCACCACGGTGTCCACGGCGCGGGTGGATTCCAGCACCTCGGGCCCCTTGATGAGGATGCCGAGCTGCGCGCCGCGCCCGGTGCCGACCAGCAGCGCGGTGGGCGTCGCGAGGCCGAGCGCGCACGGGCACGCGATGATCAGCACCGCGACGGCCGCGGTGAAGGCCGCCTGCGGCCCCTCGCCGAGCGCCAGCCACACCCCGAGCGTGCCGAGCGCCAGCAGGATCACGGCGGGCACGAAGACCGCCGAGATGCGGTCGGCGAGCCGCTGCGCGGCCGCCTTGCCGTTCTGCGCGTCCTCCACGAGGCGGGCCATCCGGGCGAGCTGGGTGTCGGCGCCGACCCGGGTCGCCTCGACGACCAGCCGGCCGCCCGCGTTGACGGTCGCGCCCGCAACCCGGTCGCCGGGCCCGACCTCGACGGGCACCGACTCGCCGGTGAGCATCGACGCGTCCACCGCCGAGGTGCCCTCGCGCACCAGGCCGTCGGTGGCGATCTTCTCGCCGGGGCGTACGACGAAGCGGTCGCCGACGGCCAGCTCGCCGATCGGCACACGCACCTCGGAGCCGTCGCGCAGCACCGCGACGTCCTTGGCGCCGAGTTCCAGCAGCGCGCGCAGCGCGGCCCCGGCACGCCGCTTGGCGCGGGCCTCGAAGTAGCGGCCCGCGAGGATGAAGGCGGTGACGCCGGAGGCCGCCTCCAGGTAGATCTGCCCGCCGCCGTCCTGCCGGGAGACGGTGAGGCGGAAGGAGTCGGTCATGCCGGCCATCCCGGCGTCACCGAAGAACAGCGCCCACAGCGACCACCCGAAGGCGGCGAGGGTGCCGACCGACACCAGGGTGTCCATGGTCGCGGCGCCGTGCCGCAGATTCGTCCAGGCCGCGCGGTGGAAGGGCCAGCCGCCGTAGACGACGACGGGCGCGGCGAGCGTGAGCGACAGCCACTGCCAGTTGTCGAACTGCGCCGCGGGCACCATCGCCATCACGATCACCGGGACGGCGAGGACGACGGCGGTCAGCAGGCGCCGGCGCAGCGCGTCCGCTTCGCCGCCTTCCTTCTCCGCCCGCTGCCCGTCCTGCGGACCGGCCGCCGGGGGAGCGGGGGGCGGGGGGAGCGCGGCGGTGTAGCCGGTGGCCTCGACGGTCGCGATCAGGTCCGCGACGGCCACGGGGCCGTGGAAGCCGACCTTCGCCTTCTCGGTGGCGTAGTTGACGGTGGCCGTCACGCCGTCCATCCGGTTGAGCTTCTTCTCGACCCTGGCCGCGCAGGACGCGCACGTCATGCCGCCGATCTCCAGCTCGACCCAGTCGCCGGTGCCGCCGGCCGTGTCGCTGCCGCTGCCGCCACCGCTGGCGTCCGTACCGGCGGCGTGCTGCCGTACGCCGCTGCCGTTCGTCGTCGTCACCGCTTCGCTCCCCTCGTCACTGCCCCCTGGTGGTGGTCAGGCCCGGCCGACCAGCTCGTAGCCGGCCTCGTCCACGGCGGCGCGCACGGCCGCGTCGTCGACGGGCTGGTCGGAGTCGACCGTCACCAGTCCGGTCGAGGCGACCGCCTTGACGGACGTGACGCCGGGGATCGTGGTGACCTCGCGGGTGACCGCGGATTCGCAGTGGCCGCAGGACATGCCGGACACCGTGTAGACCGTCTGGCTCATGCTGTGCTCCTCGTCGCGTGCGTGGGGGACGGCTCTTTCCGTCTCCGCTCCTCCGAGGATATACCCCCTAGGGGTATGACGCGAACACCCCCTGGGGGTATTCGCCCCGTGCTCTCCGTCACGCGCCGTCTTCCCCGCCGTCCGCTGCTTCGTCCACCGTCCCGTCCGTCGGCCCCTCCGCGGCCAGGCGGTCCAGCAGGGTGGCGGCGAGCCGCAGCACCTCGCGCTCGGTGGCGTTGAGTTCGCTATCGATACGCGACCGCAGCCAGGTGTCCATGACGGCGACATCGTGCGCCATCGCCGTGTAGCCGCGCTCGGTCAGCACCACGACCTGGCTGCGTCCGTCCTCCGCCGCCCGGCTGCGGCTCACCATGCCGTCCCGGGTGAGCGCGGCGAGCGTGCGGGTCAGCGACTGCGGCTGCACGTGCAGTGCCGCGGCCAGCGCGCCGGGTGTCGACGGTCCCGCCCGGTAGAGCTGCGCGAGCACGCCGAGCCGCCCGCTGGGCATGGCGTCCGGTGGGCGCTCGGCGCGCATCCGGCGGCCGAGCCGGTTGACGGCCCGGCGCAGATCGGCCACGGGGTCGTCGGGCGGCGGAGGAAACATGAGACTTCTTTCGTAAGCTCGGCGTACTATCTGAAGGGCTGATGGTCCGCTGTTCGGCCGGTAATCGATAGCCGCCGGTCGAAAACTGGGACGCTGCGCGTAATAATCGATGGTCGAGAAGAGGTAATCGCGTGCTGGACCGGCTGCGCCTGCTCGACCCCGGACGGGTACGGCTGCACACCGCGGCCCGCACGATCCTCGCGGCACTCGCCGCGCTGCTGACATCCGCGGCGGTGTGCGCGGCCGAGGACCTGCCCGGCGCGCTCGTGGTGATCGCGACCGTCGTGGCCGTCATGCTCTCCCGCTCCCTGCACGGGACCAGCCTCGCGCATCGCCTCACCGCCCTGCTGCACGTCCCCGTCGTCGGCCTGCTCGCGGCGGTCGTCGGCCGCTTCATGCTGCACCACACGTGGCTCGGCGCGGCCATGTACGTCGCCGCGGTGACCGCGGCCCGCTACGTGATGCGCTTCGGCGGCACGGTCCGCGCTCTCGGCCGGCTCGCCCTGGGCCCGGTCATCGCGGTACTCGTCGTCCCCGTCCCGCCCGGCGCCGCCGAGGCGGCCCGGCCGTGGTGGGCCGCCTCGGCCGGGGGGCTCGCCGTCGCCTGTGTGCTGCTCTCCCAGGCGGTCCTCCCGTCCCGCCCCGCCCGTGAGGCCGCGACTGCCGCCCTCGACGTCCTCCGCGCCGCCCGCCGCCTCCTGGGCCTCCCTCCGGCTGCCCCGGCCCGCGCCCGCGCCGCGCGCGCCCTCCACCGGGCGGCCCTCACGGCCGAGGACCGCCTCGCCGCCGCCACCCCCGCGTCACCGTCCTTCGGCGCACTGGCCGCCGCGGTGCTGCACGCCGAGGTTCTGGCCACCACGTCCGGCCCGGCACGGGAGAGCGGAGCGGCGGGGCCCGCCGACCCGCCCCCGGCTCACCCCCTCGCCCGCCTCCTGCCCGGCAGGCGGTCCGCCGTCCGGGCCCGGCCCCCGGGGACCGCGGCGGAGGGTCCGGCGGAAACCGCGGCGGCGGGTGTCGTCGCCGCCGCGGCGGCCGTCCGCGCGACCCGGGCCCGCGAGCGTCCCGCTCCCCAGCCTCCCCGCGGCCCCCGCCCCGGCCCGGTCCGCAAGGGCCCGCAGCCCCAGACGCGCCTGACCGTCCAGCTCGCCGCCGCCATGGCGCTGGCCTTCGCCGCCGGACACCTGGTCTTCCCGCACCACTGGACCTGGACGGTGATCACCGCGTTCGTCGTGTGCAGCGCCGCCCGCGCCCGCGGTGACGTGGTGCACCGCAGTGTCCTGCGGATCAGCGGCGCCGTCGCCGGGGCGGTGACCGGCACGCTCGCCGCCCACCTGGTGGCGGGCACGCCGCCGGCCGCCGTGGCGGTGATTTTCGGCTACCTCTTCGTCGGAGTGTGGCTGCGCGACGTGAACTACGCGGTCTGGGCGTTCTGCGTGACGAGCTTGCTCGCCGTCCTCTACTCGCTGAACGGCGAACACGACACCGCCGCGCTGCTGCTCCAGCGCCCGGAAGGCATCCTCCTCGGCTCGGCCTGCGGCGTCGTCGCGGCGTACTTCGTGCTGCCACTGCGCACGGAGACGGTGATGCGGGCGCGGGCCGCCCGCGCCCTCCAGGCCCTCCAGGCCCTGCTCGCCGCCGTGACCGAGCCCGATCCGCAGCCGGCCGCCCTGCGCACGCTGGCCCGCAGCGCCGACCGCGCGACCCGCGACCTCGGCGACGCGGCCGCCTCCGCGCGAGCCCACCGGGCCCTCCTCGCCCGCCGGAGGCGCCGGACACAGCGCCGCCCGGCACCGCACGCCGCGGACTGGGCGGACACCCTGGCGGCCTGCGTCCACGAGGCCCGCGCCCTCGCGGCCCTGCCCCCCGAAGCCCTCGCCGCGGCCCGGCCGCACCTCGGCCTGACCGCACGCAACCTGGGCCAGGTGCGCCGCCGCCTCGGCCACCGCCCCGAGGCCGAACCGCCCCGCCCCGTCACCGCCCCGCCCGTCCACCACCTTAACGCGGCCCTGACCACCCTCTACGCCCAGCTCCCCGCGCCCCGCAAAGGCGCCGCACCACGGACCCCGGCCCCTTCCGGCACCGGGCCCGCGCAGCCGCCCGGCCGGCCCGTGGCGCCCCCCGCCCCCTGAGATCTTCCGCACTCCCGCCACCGCCCTCACCGGATCCAGGACGGGGGGCTCTACCCTGGTCGGGTCGGCGCGTACCCCGGCAGGGACGCGACCTACTCACCCAGGAGGCGGCACCGTGCTGCGCACCATGTTCAAGTCCAAGATCCACCGCGCCACCGTGACCCAGGCGGACCTGCACTACGTGGGCTCCGTGACGGTCGACGCCGATCTGATGGACGCCGCGGACCTGCTGCCCGGCGAACTCGTGCACATCGTCGACATCACCAACGGCGCCCGTCTGGAGACCTACGTCATCGAGGGCGAGCGCGGCTCCGGCGTCATCGGCATCAACGGCGCCGCGGCCCACCTCGTCCACCCCGGCGACCTGGTGATCCTCATCAGCTACGCCCAGGTCGACACCGTGGAGGCCCGTACGCTGCGGCCCGCGGTCGTGCACGTCGACGCCGGCAACCGCATCGTCGCCCTCGGCACGGACACCGCGGAACCCGCGCCCGGCAGCGACTCCGTGCGCCCCCCGCACGCCGTCGCGCCGCTGCACGCGACCGTCTGACGCCCTACCGGGAAGGACGACGCCCCGGTCCACCGGGCCGGGGCACCTGCGAAGCGGCGCGGCCGCCCGTGCTGTCGCCGCTCTACGCCGCCGTCATCACCGCGGCGCCCATGACCTGCCCGGACACCGCACGTATCTCGACCCGCGCGCCGCGCGCGGCAGCGGTCCAACGGGCGCGCAACCGCGCCAGCTCAGTGAGCTCCTCGGCCGTCCACGGCCGGTCGCCGTGCTCCTGGACATAGGCCCGGAGCGCTGCGTTCGCCTGATCGAGACTTCCCCCGTACATGCGATCCACCCTAGACGGACCCACTGACAATCCCGAACCGGAAAAGCCGCCCCGCGTGGCGCCCCCGGCGTGCCGGGCCGGAGCCGTGACGCCCTGCCCGCAGCGCGCTGACCAGCGCTGAAAGCCGTACGTACGGCGCGGGATGACGGATTGTCAGTGCCGGGTGCCATGCTGAGTGTGAGAGAGGACACAGCGTCCAAATCCGGCAGATCGCCCGGGGCCGACGGGCCCGCGGCGGTCGCACGGCACAGCGCACCACGGAGGTCCCGCATGCTCACCGACAACTACGTCCCCGGCGCGCCCAACTGGCTCGACCTGGGGAGCCGTGACGTCCCGGCGGCCGCCGCCTTCTACGGCGAGCTGCTCGGCTGGGAGTTCGCCCCGGCGGGCCCGGAGGCGGGGGAGTACGGCATGTTCACCGTCGGCGGCGACACGGTCGCCGCCCTCGGCCCGCTCCAGGACCCGGGCGCCCGCCCGGCGTGGACGGTGTACTTCCACACCGCCGACGCCGACGCGACGACCAGGGCCGTCGAGCAGGCCGGCGGCGGCGTCCGCTTCCCGCCCATGCCGGTCGCCGAGCACGGGCGGCTCGCCGGATACACCGACCCGAGCGGCGCCGAGTTCGCCGTGTGGGAGCCCGGCACGACCTCCGGCCTGGACCGCGTCGGCGCCCACGCCCTGTGCTGGACGGAGCTGTACACCCCGGACGCGGCAAGGGCGAAGGAGTTCTACGGCTCGGTCCTGGCGTGGGATTACGAGGAGGTCCCGCTGCCCGGCGACGCGGGCTCGTACGTGATCGCCTCCAGGAGCGGCGGCGGCCAGGAGGGCTCGCACAGCGGCATCATGCAGCTCGGCACCGACCTGCTCCCGGAAGGCACGAGCTACTGGCAGCCGTACTTCTCGGTGGACGACGTCGACGCGACGGTGGCGAAGGCCGCCGAGCGCCGTGCCGCCGTCCTGATGCCGGGCACGGACATGGCGGGCGTGGGACGGCTCGCCCTGCTCAGGGATCCCGAAGGGGCGTTCTTCGCGCTGCTCCACCCGACCACCCCGGCTCCTCAGCCGGGCGGCTGACGGCCGCGGCCTCGTCACCGTCCGGCCAGGCGGCGAGCCGCCGCGCGCTCTCGAAGCGCACCTCCCGCCCCGTCAGCGGGTCGGTGAACTCCAGTGCCCGCGCCAGCAGCTGCAGCGGGTGCGCCCAGTCGTCCGCGGCGGCCTCCGGCAGCAGCCGCGGATAGACCGGGTCGCCCAGCAGCGGCAGCCCCAGCCCGCTCATGTGCAGCCGCAGCTGATGGGTACGCCCCGTCGCGGGCAGGAGCCGATAGCGGCCCAGGTCACCGCGCCGGGCCAGCAGCTCGACGCGCGTCTGCGCGTTCGGCGGGCCGTCCGCGCGCTCCTCCGCGGCCATCCGCCCGCGCTCCTTGACGATCCGGCTGCGCAGCGTGCACGGCAGCCGCACCGCCGGGTCGTAGGCGGCGACGGCCTCGTACTCCTTGCGCACCCGCCGGTCGCGGAAGAGCGTCTGGTACGCGCCGCGGTCCTCGGGCCGCACCACGAAGAGCACCAGGCCCGCCGTGAGCCGGTCGAGCCGGTGCGCGGGAGTGAGGTGGGGCAGGCCCAGATCGCGCCGCAGCCGGGCCAGCGCGGTCTGCGCAACATGCCGGCCGCGCGGTGTGGTGGCCAGGAAGTGCGGCTTGTCGGCGACGACGGTGCGCTCGTCACGGTGGACGACCCCGACCGGAAACGGCACCTCCGGCTCGGCCGGCCGCTCGCGGTGGAACCACACCCAGCCACCCGGCACGTACGGGGTCGACGCAAGCACCGGCCCGTCGGCCGTGACGAAGTCCCCCGCGGCGAGCATCTTCTCGACCCGCTCCGCGCCCAGCACGGGCCCGTACCGCCCGAGCAGGTGCTCGCGCACCGTCGCCCAGCCCGATCCGCCCGCCCCGTCACCCGGCAGCCGCAGCCGCACCGGGTCCACACCCGCCCGCTGCGGCAGCGGCGACGGAGGCGGCCTGCGCCCTGCCCTGCGCGCCACGTCCCCGCACCTCTCCCGCTGCTCACTCGTACCGTCCGGCCGCCCAGGCTACGCGGCGGCCGGACGGCACCCCGCCGCGCTCACCCCGCGTCCGCGGTGAGCGCGGCCAGCAGCGCGCGCCCGGCGGGCCAGTCGCCCAGGCCGCTCGCGGAGTTGAGATGTCCGTGCGCGCCCCCGGACTCCCACCGCGCCCCCCACCCCCGTGCCAACCCGGCCGACACCCCCGGATCGCAGTACGGGTCGTCCTCACCGGCCACCACCACCGCGGGGCACGGCAGCGTCCGCGCGGCCAGCCCGGCGAACGACGGCGCCGCCGCCCGCGGGAAGGCCGGCCCCCGCGGATCGGGCGGCGCGACGAGGAAGGCCGCCACACCGGCCGGCCGTACCTCCGCCAGCCAGCACGCCGCCGCCCAGCACCCCAGGCTGTGCGCCACCAGCACCACGGGTTCCGCCGTCCCGTCCGCCGTCCCGTCCGCCGTCCCGTCCGCCGACCCGCCCACCGCCTCGTACCCGGCCTGCACCGCCCGCACCCAGTCCGCCAGCTCCGGCGCGGTCCACGACCCCGGCGCGATGCGCACGGCCGCGCCGTCCCACTCCTGCTGCCACCGGCTCTGCCAGTGCAGCTCGTCGGAACCGTCGATTCCTGGGATGACCACATATGCGACCATCGCCTATCGCCTCCTCTTCTGCGCCCGCTCCACGTGCGCGGGACCGCCGACTGCGGCCGATTGTCGATGGGCGAAATCGACCATGGGGGCAGCGCAAGCGATCGATAGGAAAGTGGACGTGACAACGAGGGAATCGCTCGACGCTATCGATAGCGCGATCATCAGCCTGCTCCAGACCGACGGCAGGCTCACCGGCGCCGAGGTCGGCCGCCGCGTCGGCCTCTCCCAGCCGGCCGCCGCCGCGCGCATCCAGCGGCTGGAGCGCAGCGGCGTCATCACCGGCTACCGCGCCGTGGTCGCCCCCGCCGCGCTCGGCCTGGCCATCCACGCCGTCGTGCGCCTGCGCACCACCCACGCCCGCCTCGCCCAGGCCCTCGCGCTGGCCGAGGCGACCCCCGAGGTCGTCTCCACCCTCCGCCTGACCGGCGAGGACTGCCTCCTGCTCGATATCCACTGCACCCACGCCGAACGCCTGGAGGAGATCGTCGACACCCTGGCCCGCCACGGCGCGGTGACCACCTCCCTGGTCCTGCGCAGCTACCCGCCCAAACCCCTCCCCGTCCGGCACCCGCCCGAAGCGGCCGATCCGGGCCTGTTGACGGCCCCGTGAGGGGGTGTCACACTAATCACATGGCGAAGCCATGCCCTCATCCAGGTGAGGGCATCCGGTTCTGATCCGGACCCTCCCACGACGGGTGACCGCGTGGTCGAGGGGCGCCGTACGGCCGCCGCCGTGAATCGCCACTTCCCCGAGGCCCTGCCGCGCGCCACGCCCGCGCGAGCCCGCGGCCGCCGTTCGCGCACCCTGGAGCAGCCGTGTTGCCGACCGCGTACGCGTCCCTCTTCATGGATCCGGAACTGAACCACAGCTCCGGCTACTTCACGGACGACTCCACCCCCCTCCCCGAGGCCCAGCGTGCCAAGAACAGGGCCGTGCTGGAGCGCTGCCGCCTCGAACCGTCCCTGCGCCTGCTGGACATCGGCTGCGGCTGGGGCGCCGCCGCCCGCCTGGCTGCCGAGGAGTACGGGGCCCGGGTCGTCGGGCTCACCATCGAGCCCGAGCAGCTCGCCTACGCCGCCCTCCGCGAGGACGAGGCGGGGCCCGGCCGGCCGCGCATCGACTTCCGGCTCCAGCGGTGGGAGGAGTTCACCGAGCCGGTGGACCGGATCATCTGCGTCAACGCGTTCGAGAACTTCACCGACCGGGAGTCGTTCTTCCCGCACTGCCGTTCGCTGCTCCCGGCCGGGGGCGTCATGGTCGTGCTGACGGTGACGGCGGACCGGAAGGCCTTCCGCGTCATCTCGAAGGAGGCGTTCGTGGAGAGTGCCGGGAAGGCCGGCTTCGAGGTCACCGTCTCGGACTCGCTGGCCCCGCACTACGTGCGCACCCTCGACCACTACGTGCGCAACCTCCGGGCGCGGTGGGACGAGGCGGTCGCCGTCAGGGGCGAGGAGTGGGCGGCCAGGGACCTGAAGTTCTACACGGAGTGCGCCGGATACCTCCGGCGGGGGCTCAACGACATGTTCGAGTTCACCCTCGTCGCCAGGTGAGCGGGCAGCCCGCCGCCACTGCCACCGCCACTGCCACCGCCGCAACGCCACCGCCGCACCGCCACCCCCGCACCGCCACCCCCGCTGCCGCACCGCCCGCAGCCACGCCGCACCCGAACCGCGAAGGGCGATCGATGGAAACTGAGGCGTCCCCCCGGCCCCCGCGCACGGGGAGCCCGCCCGCCCCGTTCGTGCGGGCCGCCGGTCTGACGAAGACCTACCCGGCCCGGCGCGGGCAGCAGGAGTTCCGGGCCGTCGACGGCATCGACTTCGAGGTGCGGGCCGGGGAGGTCTTCGGCTTCCTCGGCCCGAACGGGGCAGGGAAGTCCACGACCATGCGGATGATCGGCGCGATCTCCCCGCGCACCTCCGGCAGCCTCACCGTCCTCGGCATGGACCCGGACACCCACGGCTCCGCGATCCGCGCACGGCTCGGCGTGGTGCCGCAGGACGACGCGCTCGACCGGGAGCTGACCGTACGGGAGAACCTCTTCATCTACGGCCGCTACTTCGACCTGTCCCGCTCCGCCATCCGCGACCGCAGCGCCGAACTGCTCGACTTCGCCCAGCTCGGCGACAAGGCGGACAGCCCGGTCGAGTCGCTCTCCGGCGGCATGCGCCGACGGCTCACGATCGCCCGGTCCCTCGTCAACAGGCCCAGCATGGTCCTGCTCGACGAGCCCACGACGGGCCTCGACCCCCAGGCGCGGCACGTGCTGTGGGACCGCCTCTACCGGCTCAAGCAGGACGGTGTGACCCTCCTGCTCACCACCCACTACATGGACGAGGCCGAGCAGCTGTGCGACCGGCTCATGGTCGTCGACCACGGCGGCATCGTCGCCCAGGGCTCGCCGGGCGCGCTGATGGCCGAGCACGTCACCCGTGAGGTGCTCGAAGTGCGCTTCCCGCTGGACACCGCCGGGGCCGCGGCGACGGCGCTGCGCGCCTCACCGATGGCGCGGGCGGCCGGCGGCGGGCGGGTGGAAGTGCTGCCCGACCGCGTGCTGGTCTACACCGACGACGGCGAGGCGGCGCTCGCCGCCGTCCACTCCCTCGGCCTCGTCCCGCTGACCGCGCTGGTGCGCCGGTCGACCCTTGAGGACGTCTTCCTCACGCTGACCGGCCGTTCGCTCGTCGACTGAAGGGCCGGGAAAACCGCATGCTCCGCTTCTTCGGCTATCTCTTCCTGCGTTACCGGAGGACCTGGCGCGGCTCCTTCTTCGTCAGCGTCCTCAACCCCGTGCTCTTCCTCGTCGGTATCGGCGCGGGGCTCGGCCACCTCGTCGACCGGCACGCGCCGGCGCAGCTGGCGGGCGCGGGCTATGCCGCGTTCTTCGCGCCCGGCATGCTCGCCGCCGCCACGATGCAGACCGCCTACCTGGAGGCCTCCTGGTCGGTGACCCGGGCGGCCTTCCCCGGCGGGGCGTACCAGGACGCCGCCCCCACACCGCTCGATCCGGAGGAGGTGATGTCCGGGCACATGCTCTACGTGCTCTTCCGGGTCGTCAGCTCCAGTGCCGCGTTCGTGTGCGTCATGGCCGCCGCGGACCTGGTGAGTGTGGCGCGGGCGGGCGGGGTGCTGGCCGCGGCCACCCTCACCGGTGTCGCCTTCGCCACCCCCACGGCCGCCTGGGCGGTGGGGGTGCGCGTCCAGCGGCGCACCAACACCGTGTTCCGCATGGTGATCATGCCCATGTACATGTTCTCCGGCAGCTTCTTCGCCCTGGACCAGCTGCCCGGCCCCGTCCGGGTCGCAGTCGAGGCGCTGCCGCTGGCGCAGGGCGTCGAGCTGTGCCGCTCGCTCGCCCTCGGTACCGCGGGCGCGCTCGCCACCGCCGGGCACGCCGCCTACCTGTGCGTGCTCGCCGGAACCGGCTACGTGATCGCCCGTACGACCTACCGCCGGAGGCTGCACGCATGACGACGATGTCACCGGCGGCGTCCGGGGCCGCCGCCGCGCCGCCCGACGCGTGGAAGTGGCGCCGGGCGGCGGCGCTGGTCGAGCGCAACCTGATGGTCTACCGGCGCTCGGTCACCCCGCTCGCCTTCGGCCTGGTCGAGCCGATCATGTACCTGCTGACGATCGGCTTCGGGGTCGGCGGGCTGGTGGGCACCGTCCCGGGCGTCGACGTGCGCTACCCGGCGTACGTCGCCCCCGCGATCCTCGCCACCACCGCGATGAACACGGCCTTCAACCAGACCAGCCGTGAGGTCTTCGCCCGGATCACCTTCGAGCGGACCTACCAGGCGATCGTGCCGACGCCGCTGTCCCCGGCGGACATCGCGATCGGCGAGATCGCCGGCGCGCTGATCAACGGCCTGCTCACCTCGGTGGGGTTCCTCGCGGCCGCCGCGCTCCTCGGTCTGGCGGTGTCGCCCGGGATCCTGCTGGCGATTCCCTCGGCGGCCGTCGTCGGCTACGCCTTCGCCGCGTGCGGCCTGGCCGTGACCACCTTCGTGCGGGACTACCCCGACTTCCAGTACGTGCAGCTGTTCATGCTGCCGATGTACCTGTTCGCGACGACGTTCTACCCGCTGTCCACCTACCCGCGCTGGCTCCAGCCGGTCATCGAGGTGCTGCCGCTCTACCAGGGCATCGTCCTCGTCCGCGATCCCGCGCTCGGTTCCTGGCAGGCGGGCCCGATCCTCGTCGCCACCGTCTACCTGCTGTGCCTGGGCGCCCTGGCCACGGCCGTCGCGACGCGCCGGCTGCACCGCAAGCTGCACGTGTGACCGCGACGCCAGATCCCCGAAGGGAGCCATGCCATGTGCTGCGGTGCGCCGAGCCCGTGCCAGGAGGAGACCGCGGAGCTGCCGTTCACCTGGACCGGCCCCCGGCCGGGTCCCCGGTCGGGCCCCATGACATGGCCGCAGCTGGCGATATGGGCCGTCGTCAAGTGGGAGGGGGAGAACGCCTTCCGCCGCAACGTGGTGCGCACCTGGACCTTCGACGAGGGCGTCGACCACGAGCGTGCCGTCGGCGCGTTCCGCGCCCTGGTCGACCACTTCGAGACGCTGCGCACCGTCTTCGCCGCCGAGGGTCCGCCGCGGCAGCGGCTCCTGGAGTCCGGTGCGGTCCCCGTGACGCTGCACCGCACCACCTCCGCCGGGCTGGACGGGTGCGCCGCCGCGCTGGCCGACCGGCTCAGGGGACCGTCCTTCGACCTCGCGGCCGACGTGCCGGTCCGGCTGGGGATGTCCATGGCCGGCGGGCGCGTGTTCCGGGTCGTCGTCGCGGTCTCCCACGTCGCCGTCGACGAGATGAGCGTGCAGATCCTGGAGGAGGCCTACCGCTCGCTGGTGGCACGGGGGGAGGACGCCCTCCGGGACTTCCACGGCGTGAGCGAGCAGCCCCTCGACCGGGCGCGTTTCGAGCACTCCCGGGCCGGGGAGCGCGCCCGCACCCGCACCCTCGGCTACTGGCGCAAGGCCTTCTCCGAGGTCCCCGTCGCCATGCTCACCGGCGGGAGCGAGGCCGGCGCCCGCGCGGAGCGGGCCCGGCTCAGGTCGTACGAGGCGGCGCGGGCGATCAGCGAGCTGACCCGGCGCACCGGCGCGAACTCGACCGCGATCCTCCTCGGCGCCTACGCCGTGGCGGTCGCGGGAAGCCTGGACGTGGCCGAGGTGGCCGTCCGGACCCTGGTGGCGACGCGGAAGCGGTCGGTCGCGCGCCGGTCCGTCGCCGCCCTGAACCTCAACGGGCTCTTCCGGCTGTCCCTGGCGCCCGGCACGACCGTCGGCGACTACTTCCGGTCGGCGCAGGACGCCGCCCACAAGGCGGTGGTCTACAGCGAGACCGACCCCGCCGAACTGGACCGCGAACTGGACGTGATCGCGGCCCGCCGCGGCGTCCGCGCCCAGCAGTACCTCTACTTCAACGACATGAGCCGCGGCCAGTTCCGTTGGCAGGACGACACCGACACCGGCACCGGCGACGGGCGTCCCGCGGGACCGCCGGACGAGGCGACGGTCGTCCGGACCGTCGACGACAGCACACCGGACCGGGAGTCGAAGCTGCTGCTCGATGTCTACGGCGTCGAGCCCGCGCTGAACATCTGCCTCTACATCGACCGGCGCTCGGTGCCGGTGAGCGCGGTCTCGTTCCTGAGGGCGGTGGAGCGGTTCGTCGTCGAGTCGTCCCGTCGCCCCTCGTCGCCCCTGGCGGAAGCCGCCCGGTCGGCGGCACGGGAACTCGACACGGTCTGAGGCCCCCGCGCCGTCCGGCCGCGCCCCGCGCCCCCGCGGGGCTCACCGGCCCGACCGCCTGCACCGTGCCGCTGCGCAGCACCCTGGGGCCGGACGGTGACGCCCCCGTCGGTCCGATGTCCCGGGACGGCATCCGGGAGATCCACCGGGAGCCGTGCGACCGCTTCCCGCCGGGACACCCGGCGCGGACAGGAATGAGGGATCCATGGCCGTGGAGATCGAACGCCGCTTCCTCGTCACCGGGGACGGCTGGCAGCAGGAGGCCACCGGCAGCTCGACGATCGTGCAGGGCTACCTGTCGCTGAACCCCGAACGCATCGTCCGGGTCCGCCTCGTCGACGGCGCCAGGGCGCGCATCACCGTGAAGGGCCTGCGCGTCGGGAACCGCAGACACGAGTTCGAGTACGCCGTCCCCGCGGACGACGCGCGCTTCATGCTCGCCCACCTGTGCGTCACGCCGTGCATCGAGAAGCGGCGCGCGGTCCTCGGCCGCCGCTCCCCCGGGGAGTGGGTGGTGGACAGCTTCGGCGGCGCCAACACCGGGCTCGTCGTCGCGGAGGTGGAGTACGACGGGACGACCGCGTTCGACCTCCCCCCGTGGCTCGGGCGGGAGATCTCCGCCGACGACAGGTACGCGAACTCCGCGCTCGTACGCGCCCCGTACACCGCGTGGGCGGCACACCCGGGCGGCGAGTGACGTCGTAGGGCGGGCCGGTCAGCGCCCGGGTGCTCCGGCGTGCCGGTCCGGTACGGTGTCCGCCGCGCCGTCCTCCCACCAGACGCGGTACCGCGTGGGCAGCCGCCGCAGGAGGGCGATCCGCTCCGCGAGCCCGGGGGCCGCCTCCTCCACCGGCCGTCCGCCGACGAGCGGGGCGGCGGTGTAGATCTTCCGCAGGGAGAACTCCCAGGCGCCGTCCGGCGCGTCCCGGCCGTCCGCCGTGGCGCCCACGAGGTGCGGGGCACCGCGGAGCAGGGCCGCCTCGGCGGCGGTGCCCGGTTCCGCCGCCAGCGCCGCCCACAGCTCGTCGTCGGTCAGCCGGGCGGTGCGCTCCGCGCCGGGGCCGTCGGCGGACAGCAGCCGGCGCACCACCCGCTGGAGTACGGCGGTCGGGGCGACGTTGTCCCACGAGGTGTGCAGCAGCGCCTCGTCGCGGACCATGGTGACCAGGGCCTCCGCGGCGTCCCGGTCGCCGCTCACGGCGAAGCCCTCCAGCCGCACCCGGCCGAGCAGTTCGGCGGGGTCCACCGGCAGCCGCGCGCCGCAGCGGGCGCTGCGTACGTAGGAGTCCAGGTGGTCCAGGCCCAGCAGCCCGGACGGCGGCGCGAGCACTCCCGGCTCGCGCCGGTCGAGCAGCCCGGCCACGTCCGGGGGCGCGACGCCGTGCCGCTCCAGCACGTCGGCGAGCGGCGCGGTGCCGAGCAGCCGGGCCCCGATCGTGTGGTGGTCCCACCCGCCCAGGCCCTCCAGGCTGTGGCTGAACGGCAGGTGGCCGACGTCGTGCAGCAGCGCCGCGGCACGCAGCAGCCGGTCGTCCGGCCGGAAGTGCGCCGCGAGCGCGAGGACGCCGAGCGAGTGCTCCAGCCGCGAGTAGGACTGCAGCGTGGTGATCGAGGACGCGCCCCCGTGCGCGACGAGGTGCAGGCGCCGTACGGGCGCGGAGCGCAGCAGCTCGGTCTCCAGCGGGCTCAGCCGGACCGTGACGCCCCACAGCGGATCGGTGAAGCGCTCCCCGCGCCCGCCGACGCTCGTCGGGACCGGGCGCAGCGCTGACGTCGGCAAGGTCTCCATCGTGGGTACGACTGTGCCGACGGTCCTGACCGGCTGTCAAACCGCTTGCCCGGCGGGGGAGCCGGGCACGCCGGGCGTGCCGCCGTGCCCGTCCGGCCGTGCTCCGGCCCGCGCGGGGCGCGGCTACCCGGCGGGGGCGGGCGTCACGCTCCCGTCCCGTACGACCACGGTCGTGCCGTCCTCGATCCCGGTGAGATCGCCCTGGAGGACCGCGGGGATCCGCTGCGCGCGCAGGGTGATCGCGAGATGGCTCAGCTGGGAGCCGGTCTCGAAGACGAACCCGGCGGCCCAGGGCAGCAGCAGCGCGAGTTCGATGCGCGGGCGGTCGGCGACGACGATCCACGAGCGTTCGGGGAGCCACGGCCGCGCACCGCGGAACCGTGCGAGCACCGGGAGGTCGTACGCGGCGCCGTTGACGGCGTCGGCACTGATCGCGTAGCCGTTGGAGAGGTCCGCCGGGAGGTCGTCCGGCCCGACCCGGACGACCGTTCCCGTCGCCCGGCCCTCCGAGAGCACCGCCGTCGACGGCTCCAGCGGATCGTTCTCGAACGAGGCGTCGGCCAGCCACGCCCTGCCGTCCCAGATCCACCACTCGGGCCGGATGCCCGGCCGCGCCGACTCCAGGGCGCGCGTCCAGCGGGCGAGCCGCTGCGCCAGCCCGGCCGGGAGGGCGTCGGCGACCCGCCCGTAGGGGCCGCGGGCGATGCGGTTCTCCTCCGGGACCAGCCGTTCGACGGCCGTCTGCAGCGCCCTGCTCTCCCGGACCACCCGCCCGGCGGCGTCCAGCACCACCCGGCTGGCCTCGCTCGCTCCGGAACGCAGCCCCTGCAGCGCGCCCATGACGTACTCGACGGTGACCGCACCGTCCGGGGACGCCGCCGTGACGGCTGCCAGCTCGCTCGGGACGGCGTCGCGCAGGTGCACCGTGAGCTGCCCGTCGGGGTGCGCGTCGACCAGCTCCGCGAGAAGGCCGGGCAGCCCGGTGACCGGCCTGACGAGCGCCCTGATGTTCGTGCTCACGTCGAGCTGGACGAACGGGGACTCGAACGGCACGCTCCGCCCGGCCCGCCGGGCCGCGTCCAGCCCGCCGCGGTTGTAGTGCAGCCAGAACCAGGACGGCACCGGGATGTCCAGCTCGCGCGCCAGCCGCCGCAGACCGAGCTTCTTGGTGCGGTAGGAGGCGGCGATGCCCGAGCAGTGGCCGAGCGGGAACCCCTCGTCCCCCTCGCCCACGGCCGCCAGCCGGAACGCCGGTGCGGCGGGCCGCGGACGGCGCGCCGCCCGGCCGGTGAACGCCGGCCGCGCCTGCACCAGGTGGACGGACCCGTCGGGGCCGGCCGCCCACTCGATGTCCTGCGGTTCCCCGGCCCACTCGTGGACCCGGCGCGCCAGGACGGCGGCGCGCAGGGCAAGTTCCTCTGGGAGCCCGCCCTCGCACTGCTCCACACGGGTGCCGGCGGACGTGCGGACCGCGAGGGCGCGGGCGGCGTCCCGCCCCCCGTCCGCCACCCCGCCCCGTTCCGGCGCGGCCTCCACCACGACCACGGAGTCGATGCCGGTGGTCGGATCGGCGCTGAAGGCCACGCCCGACCACGGGCCGTCCACCTGGCTCTGGACGATCACGCTCATCCGCGCCCGGGACAGGTCGCGTACCGCGCCGTCCACCGCGTCCGAGCTGTCGTTGAAACGCAGCAGGGCGCGCGGCCCGTACAGCGACGCCCAGCAGCGCCGCACGCCCGCCATCAGGGCGTCGAGGTCCATGAGGTCGGGCACCGACTCGTAGGCACCGGCGAGGTCCGGGCCGTCGGCGTCCTCCAGGCTGCCGGAGGACCGGGCGATCCAGGGAGGCGCGACGCCCGCGCGGGCCACCGCGTCCGCGACCGACCGCACCACCTCGTCGGGGACGCGCAGCTCCAGGATCCCCTCGGCCACCCGCCGCGCCCGCCCCAGGACGTCGAGCTTGTTCACGAAGCCCTGGCGGTAGTGCGCGAAGGCCGCGGACAGCTCGGGGCCGGCGTGGACGAGCCCTTCGAGGACGTCTGCGGGAATGACCGTGAAGGCCGGCACGGGGAAGCCCGCCGCGGACAGGGCGGCCAGCCGCCCGGCCTTGGCCCCGTGTTCCGCCGTACGCACCATGTCTCAGTTCTCCTTGGGCTCTCGGTGGAGCGGATCCACGGCGGAGACGGCCTCGGCGGCCGCGACGATGCGCTCGGGCGACCGGTCGAGAAGCAGGTAGCGGATGTCGTGCCACGAGCGCCGCAGGTTCCGGCGCACGCTCGAAAGGAGCACCGGGGTCAGCGCGACGTCGTCGTAGAGGGCGGCGTGGAAGCCGTAGCCCTCCAGCCGGCGCAGCAGCCGGTCCGGATCCCCGCCGCTGTTGGCGATCCCCTCGGGCCAGAGCTCGAACCACACCGTCACCGCGTCCCGGGCGAGCAGGTCGGCGGCCCCGTCCAGGACGCGGCCCTCCGCGCCCTCCACGTCGATCTTGAGCAGGATCGGCGGGCCGTCGTCCAGCAGGTCCGCGGCGAAGGCGTCGAGGGTGCGGGTCGGCACGTCCACCGCGGCACCGGTCGCCGGGACGTTCGAGAAGGCGAACGAGTGCCTGCCGAGGTTGCTCCGGCTCAGGTAGAGCGCCTGGGTGCCCGACCGGTCCGACAGCGCGCAGGCCCACGTCTCGATGTTGCCGTAGCCGCTCGCGGTGACGTTGCGGCGCAGGACGCGGAAGTTGACCGGCTCCGGCTCGAAGGCGTGGACGACACCGGCGGGCCCGATGTGCCGGGCGGCGAGCAGGCTGAAGTACCCGACGTTCGCCCCCGCGTCGAGCACCCGCATCCCCGGCGCGAACAGCGTCCGCAGCAGTGCGGTCTCCTGGGGCTCGTACACGCCCTCGGTGAACAGCGTGCCGTCGGTGCTGCGGTCCCCCTCGACGACCGCCAGCGGCCCGACGGCGGTGGGCAGCGGCGCGGTCACCCCGTGGCGCACGCCGGTCAGGCCGGTCAGGCCGGTGATCGCCGGCTCCGGCGGGACCGGCACGCCCTCGTCGCCGCTCATATGACGAACCCGAGGTCGCGCAGCCCGGCGACGAACGCCTCGACGTCCGCGCGGGCCCTGGCCCGGTCCACGCCGTAGCGCCGCGCGACCACGGCCGACAGCTCGTCCAGCGCCATCTGCCCTCCGCACTGCGACCAGATGAAGGCGCCCACCCGGTTCGTCTCGTAGACGTCCAGGTAGCCCTCGATGAGGGTGACGTCCCCCTCCCGGCGGGTGTAGGCGCCCGCGGAACGGAGCGGCCGCCATCGTGCACCGGTCATAACCTCTCCTCGATCATGAGAATGAGCCGCTGCGCGGCGCTCACCGTGCGCCGCGCCCACGCGGCCGGATCGCGCGCGCAGTCCGCCATGAGCAGGACCTCGCGGGCCTCCCCCGCCCCGACCTCGGCGGGGGAGGCCGACAGCAGCCTGCGCAGGAGCCACTTGTGCGAGGACGAGAAGTCCGCGTGGAGGGCCAGGACCATCTCCAGGCCCGCGACGTAGCCCTCGCGGGCGGCCAGCGCGGCCGCGTCGGGGTCGCCGGAGATGAGCAGACCGCTCGCGTCCTCGAGCGCGCCCTCGGCGTGGACCTTCCTGTTCCGCGCGAGCCACTGCCCGTAGCCGGAGGCCAGCACCGCCTGCCGCCGCGCGTCCCACCAGGCGTGCCCGGTGACGGCCACCCCGGTGGTCAGACGGTAGAGCAGGTCGCGCTCCCCGCGCCGCACGGTCACCCTGCCCGGCGGCGGCCGCGGGGTGAACCGCCGGATGAGCTCGTCCACCTGCCCCTCGCCCCACAGCTCGATGTCCGCGCGGAACTGCCCGATCTCGCCGAGCGCGACAGGCGCCACGGCGTCCTCGGCGAACGCCCGGTCCTCCAGGAGGCCCGCGGGCCCGGACGCGGCCGCGCCCCCGTCCGCCGAGACGACGTACAGATCCAGGTCGCTGTGCGCGTGACCCCACCCCAGGGTGAGCGATCCGCTCACGAACACACAGGTGGAGCCCGCGAACTGCGGGTAGGCCGCGAAGATCTCCTCCGCGGACGGCACGTTCCCCGGCAGCATCCGCAGCGCCCGCAGGCGGTCCCGCGAATCGCCGGTCGCCTCCCGCCCGCTGCCGTGGCGCAGGGTCAGGGACGGCGGCTCGTAGGCGCGCCCGCCCGGCGTCGTGTCCTCGGTCATCGGCACCCTGTCACTCCCGGTTCGGCACGGCGGGGTCAGCGCGGCGCATCGTCCACCGCCCCCGCGGTGAGCGAGGCGTGGTCGACCTTGCCGTTCGGCGTGAGCGGCAGGGCCGCGACCGCGCGCCAGCGCTGCGGTACGGCCGCGGGCGGCAGCACCGCGCGCAGATGGGCCTCCAGCTCTCCGGCCGCGACCGGGGCCCGCGCGACGTACCAGGCCACGAGGCCGGGGCGGCCCCCCTCGCCGGGCGCCGTGACCGCGCAGTGGCCGACCGCCGGATGGGTGCTCAGCACCGCCTCGACCTCGTCGAGTTCGAGGCGCACCCCGGAGACCTTGACCTGCCGGTCGGCGCGGCCGAGGTAGTGCAGCACGCCCCCTTCCAGACGGCCCAGGTCCCCGGTCCGGTAGAGGCGGCCGTCCGGCGCGGCGGTGCCGAGCGTGTCGCCGAAGAAGGACTCCCGGGTCGTCGTCCCGTCGCCGACGTAGCCCAGCCCGACCGGGACGCCGCCGACGAAGACCTCACCGGCCTCGCCGTCCTCCGCGCAGCGCCAGCGGTCCGACCCGGGTTCGCGGCGCAGGCAGTGGATCTCGGCGTTCGCGATCGGCCGCCCCACCGGGAGCCGGGTCGCGGCCAGGTCGCCGCGGGTCACCACGTGGTGCGTCACGTCGTCCGAGCACTCGGTGGGCCCGTAGGCGTTGAGCAGGGCGGTGCCCGGCAGCGTGTCCAGCGCCCGCCGGGCCAGGCCCGGTCTGAGCTCCTCGCCCGTGGAGACCAGCCAGCGCAGCCGCGGGAGCGCCCCGGCCGGACCGCGCCGCTCCGCCTCGTCCAGCAGACCGGCGATCGCGGTGGGCACCAGCTCCACCACGGTCGCCCCGTGGCGGGTCAGCAGGCGGTGCAGCCGTGGCGGGAAGGTGACGTCGTTGTCGTCGGCGACGACCACCGTGCCCCCCGCCATGAGGGGGGCGAGCATCTGCCAGACCGAGATGTCGAAGGCGAGCGGCGCGGTGAAGGCGACCCTGTCCCGCGCGGTGAGCCCCAGGTCCAGGATCTTCGCGTGCAGGTGGTTGAGCATGCCCGGCTGGGAGACGACCGCGCCCTTCGGGCGCCCGGTGGTGCCCGACGTGAAGATGACGTACCGCGGCGGCGGTTCGCCCGGCAGTCCCGGCCCGGCCGCGGCGCCGCCGCCGTCCGGACGCAGCACCGTCAGCGCGACGCCGCCGCCGGTGCAGTCGGCCAGCAGGGCACTGCCGCTGCGCAGCAGGACGTCGTCCCGGCGGGCCCGCGGCCACGACGGGTCGACCGGCAGGTAGACCGCCCCGAGCTGTTCGACCGCCAGGAACAGCACGGGGGTGAGCGCGCTGCGGCGGCCCAGGCAGGCCACCGTCCACCCGGGCCCGCACCCGGCGTCGCGCAGTTGCGCGGCCAGCCGGTCGGCGTCGCGGACCAGCCGGGCGTAGTCCACCACGTCCGTCCCCGAGACGATCGCCTCGTGGTCCGGCGCCGCCGCCGCACGGGCCCGTACACGTCCGGCCACCGTCCCGCCGAGGTCCACCGCCCGGGGGTTGGTGGCGGCCCGCGCCGCGGCCCGCGCCGCCGTGCCCGGTGCGAGCGGGAGCCCGGCCCGCTGCGTTGCGCTCACGCGGCCGTCTCCCCGGCGGGGGAGGGGCGTCCGGCGGGGTCGCGGTGCCGGTCCATGTCGTGGAAGAAGTCCGGGATCATCGTGATCCTCCCCGACGCGACGGCCTCGCGGTGGACGAAGTCGCCCAGGACCAGGTCGAGGACGCCCAGCCCGAAGGGCGAGAAGTAGACCGGGCGGCCCGGTACGGGCGACCGGTCGCCGGCGATCACGCCGTCGAGCGTGGCGTGGACGAAGTCCCGCCCGCCGCTCAGCTTCTCCGCGAGATGGACGGAGGTGTCGGCCTTCAGGACGTGGTCGACGTCGTCGACCACGTTCGTCCCGGCCAGGACGAGTTCGGGGGCGAGGTCGCGCAGCGAGAGGTGCAGGACGAGCGGCGCGTGGGCGAACCAGCGCGCGTCGTGGACGTGCGGGACCGCGGCCGTCGTGGCGAAGACGACGACGTCGCTGTCGCGCACCAGCGACTCCGCGGTCGGGTGGATCCGCACCGCGGTCCCCGGCGCCGCCTCCGCCAGGTGCGAGGCGAAGCCGTGCGCGTAGCCCGCGTCGAGGTCGTACAGCCCGGCACCGGCGAGCGGAAGTCCCAGCGCGACGAGGTAGCGGTGGACGTACCGCGCGATGAGCCCGGTCCCCACGAAGCCGACCCGGACGGCGGACGTGCGCCGGGGCAGCAGGTGGCGCACGGCGACGGCGGCCGAGGCGGCTGTCCGCGTCGCGCTGATGATGGAGCTCTCGACGCAGGCGTAGACGTAGCCGTTGTCGGGGTCGTTCAGCAGCAGCGCGGCCGAGGCGCGCGGGATGCCCGTCCGCAGGTTGCCCGGGTAGCTGGAGATCCACTTGATGCCGTCGACACGGCGGTCGCCGCGCACGGACGCCGGCAGCGCGATGATCCGGGCCGTCGGCTTGTCGGGGAAACGCAGGAAGTACGAGGGGGGATTGGTGGTCCGGCCGGACCCGTGCAGCAGGTAGGCCCGCTCGATCAGATCGATGACCTCCGGCTCGCGGCCCGCGAGGATCTCGTCGACCGCGGCGCCTGACACGACGCCGAACGAGGGTGCGGACGCTTCTCCCATGGCTCTCCTACTCGACCGGTTGCTCGGCGGGGACGTGCGGGGACGTGCGACGGGGACGTGCGGGACGTGCGACGGGGACGGTTCGGGGTGCGCGCGGGCGGGGGCGGGCGGGGGCCTGCGGGGGGCGGTCAGCACCGGTCGGCCGCGGCGCGCCCGGCGGGCTCACACGGCAGCACCCCGGGGAAGGCGTCCCGCACCCAGGCGTCGTCGTAGAGGGTGTCGAGATAGCGCTCGCCCAGGTCGGGGGCGATCGCCACCGCCGTGCACCGCTGCCGCGGGTCGTGCGAGCCGAGCCAGCGCTGCGCGGCGCTGACGACCGTCCCCGACGATCCGCCGAGCAGCAGCCCGGCGGCGGCCAGCCGGCGGCACATACGGACCGTGTCCGCCTCCTCGACCAGCACCACGTCGTCGTAGCTGCCCCGGTCGACCAGGGGCATCGGCACCGCGGCGCCGAGCCCCGGGATGCGGCGGGGGCCCGCGTCCGGCGAGAAGTTGACCGAGCCGACCGCGTCGACCGCCACCACGCGCACATGCGGGGCGTTCTCGGCGAAGTACCGCGCGCACCCCGACGCGGTGCCGCCGGTGCCGACGCCGACGAACAGGACGTCCAGCCCGGGGAAGGCCTTCGCGATGTAGGCGGCCGTCGTCTCGTAGTGGGCGCGGCTGGAGGCGGTGTTGGTGTACTGGTCGAGCCACACGTACCGGGGATCGGCGGCGCACAGCGCCTGCACGCGCGCCTTGCGGGCCGCCAGCAGCCCGCCCGGTGCCCCGGTGTCCCCGACCGTCTCCACCCGCGCGCCCAGGGCGCGCATCATCTTGAGGTTCGCGGGGGTGCAGCGGGAGTCGGTCACGCAGACGAAGCCGAGGCCGTAGCCCGCGGCCACGGTGGCCAGCGCGACGCCCATGTTCCCCGAGGACGACTCGACCAGGACGGAGCCCCTCGTGAGCCGCCCGCCCGCGCGCGCCTCGTCGACCAGCCAGCGGGCGGCCCGCAGCTTGATCGACCCCGCGAAGTTGAAGCCCTCGCACCGCAGGTGCAGGTTCAGCCCGAGGATCTCCCGCAGATCGAGATGGACGCCGAGGTCGAGCAGGTCGTGCGGGTGCGTCACGGAAAGCACGGTGCGGTCCGCCCCCTAACGGTCGCCGCGGCGCTCGACCAGCATCATCCGCGCCGTGTTCTCGAGGATCCGGTCGTTGCCGATCATGACGACCGACGAGCTGAGGTCGCGGATGATCCGCGCCACCGAGTACGGGCCCTGCTCGGAGTAGCCGGCCATCCCGCAGGCGCGCAGCGCCAGGTGGGCGATCTCCAGGCAGCTCTCGGACGCGCCGACCTTCAGCGAGTTCGCCCGCACGGCCGTGCCGACCGAGGCCTGCGCCTCACCGTCGAGCAGGCGCTGGGCGTGGCCGGCCATGTCGTCGACCATCGCGTCGACGCCCGCCAGCCGCCACCGGGCCTCCGCGAGCGCCGAGGGAGCGTGCGCGGCGGCGGCCCCGGCTGCGCCCGCGCCCCCGGCCGCTCCCGCGGAACGGGCCGCGCGGCGCCGGGCCATCCGCACCGCCCGGTCCAGTGCCTCGGCGGCCAGCCCCGCCCACGTGGCCGCCCACAGCACCTGCGTCACGGGCACCATGGCGCCGGCCGCGATGTCGGCGAAGGGGACCGGGAAGACGTTCTGCCCGCCGACCTGCGCGGCGATCCGGAAACCCGGGCTGCTCGTCCCGCGCATGCCCAGCGGCTGCCAGCCGCCGGTCTTCTCCAGCGTCGCCTGCCGGGCCGGCACGGCGACCAGCACCTGGTCCGAGGCGGGAGCGTCCGGCGCGCGCCGGGCCGTGACGAACAGCGCCTCGGCGTGCGCTCCGTAGGAGACGGTGGTGGCCTCCTTCGACAGCCGGAAGAGCCCGAGGGGGGAGTCCGTGACCGGTTCGAGGGCGGCCCCGCTCCTGCGCAGGTCGCCGCCGATGCCCGCCTCGCTGGTGGCCGAGGCGATGAGCCACTGCTCCTTCGTGGCCTGCCGCGCCAGGTCGTGCAGGAATCCGCCGGGGCCCGCGTACCGCCACAGCGAGGCGAGCTGGCCCTGGTGCATCGACCAGATCATCGCGGTGGCCGCGCAGGCCCGCGCGAGCCCGCGGGCGATCACCGCAAGGCCCCTGACGTCCAGTCCGGCGCCGCCCGCGGCCCGCGGGGCGCACGCCGACACCAGACCGCAGTCGCGCAGCCGGTCGACCGCCTCCTGGGGGAAGCGGGCCTTCTCGTCGACGGCCGCGGCGTGCCGCGCCGCGACCTCCGCCACGGCGGCCACCTCGGCGGACAGCGTGCCGGGCAACGCACTTGGCGGGGTCACAGCCGGGGTCACGGCCGGGGTGCCGGTCACTCGGCCACGGCCTTGCCGAGGGCCGCGTACCCCCACGTCGGCGTGCCCAGGCCGCGTTCCTTGCGCCACTTGATGATCGACGCGGACAGCCGCATCGACTGCGCGGGACCCGAGGGACTGCGCAGGTGCGGCACCTCGACGGGCAGGGCGGCGCGGAAGTCGGCGTCGTGCCGCCGGACGAGGGCGAGCACGCGCGCCGCGTCCTCGGCGGTCGCCCCGACCGCGGGCGGCAGCGACCGCAGGGCCCGCGCGGCGGGTGAATCCGAGGTCGCCATGCGGATCTCCGACTCCGTCCCGGTCGCCCGCGCCGTGATCCCGGCCCCGCGCGCCTCGCACTCGACGAGAGTCTGGAGGGCGAAGGTGCCCGCGGCGGTGCACAGCGGCCAGTCGCCCGCGGCGTGCGCGGCCTCCATGTCCGTCAGGAAGGACTGGGTGTCGAACGCGTAGTGCCAGACCATGTCCGCGCCGCGGGTGAGGACCCAGTCGAAGTCGAGACCGTCGTCGTCGGGCCGCTCGCCCGTCTCCTGCGGTGAGCCGTTCATCGCGTCAGAGCCTCCTTCGTCAGGTCCTGGTCCGCCCGGACGTCGAGTTCGGCACGCCGCAGGGCTCGCAGGACGCGCGCCGCACCGTGCTCGGCGACGAGGGCGGCGGTGGTGCCCCCGGCGCTCCACGCGTCGACGAGCCGCCCGTGCCGGTTGAGCGCCCGGCGGCGGCCCGCGAAACGGATCGGCTCCAGGCCGTCGGCCGGTTCCAGCCGGGTGAGCAGCCACTCGTCGGCGGCCGGCAGACCCGCCCGCTCCGCCGACCGGCGCAGCCCCGCCTCGTCGCGCGCCTCCCCGGCGTCGGGCAGCTGGAAACGGCGGACGCGCGAGGCGAGCCACTTGCGGTTCACCGTCACGTCCCCGGCCGCCCGGCAGCGCAGCTCCTGCAACTGGCGCGACGCCCGGCGCCAGAGGAACTCCCGCGCCTGCGGCGCGGCGGCGGCCCGGTCCGCGAGACGGGCGACCGCGACCGCCGTGAGCAGCTCGTCGTAGGCCGTCCGCGCGAGGACCGGCAGGATGCCGCGCCCCTCCTCGGGCGTGAACACCTCCCGCCCGCCGTCGTCCACGGGCACCGCGTGCAGCCAGCGCGCGACCGTCGACCAGCCCGCGGCGATCCGCGGAGGCGGGTCGAGCGCCACCGCTCCCATCGGGAGCCGCGCATGGGGGAGGTCGCGGACGGCCCCGGCGACCTGGCCCACCCATTCCTCGGGGAAGCACTCCACGTCGACGACCACGCCGCCGAGGAAGTGCATGTACGGGCCGACCTGCGCGGACAGGCCCGTCCGCAGGACGTGCACGTCGACGTCGCTCCCGGCGTTGCCCAGACCGGACGACAGCGAGCCGACGAGATAGGCCCGCCCGCCCCCCAGGTCGGGGCCGACCGCCCCGGCGACCTCCGCCGGGGTGAGCGAGACCACGCCGAGCGCGCTCGCGGCGGTGACCCCGTACCGCGCCACGGAGCCCTGACCGGCGGCGGCGCCCATCAGCCCTCCTGCCCGGCGAGGATCGCGCGCACCGCGGCCGCGATGTGCTCGGCGTCGGAGAACACCTCGCGCGTCAGGTACTCGTCGGGGAACTCGAGGTCGTACTCGTCCTCCACGACGAGCATCACGGACACGCTCGTGAGCGAGTCCATGCCCGAACTCCACAGGTCCGACGACGCGGTCAGACCCGGGCGGTCGTCCGCGGGCATGTGCGGGGAGATGAGGGCGAGGATGTCGTCGCCGGTGATGGAGCGCGTTCCTGGCACCACGATGGCTGCCTCTCGTGAGGGTCGTGTCCATGTCGGTGAGGCGAAGGCCGGGGGCGGCCGGGGGCGTGCGTCCCCGGCCGCCCCGGGCGCGCGGGCACCCGGGGCGTCCGGGCACCCGGTCGGCAGGGCGGTCGCGTCCGCCCGGCCGGGGCGGCACGGCGGAGGCGGTGCTGCGGCGGGCCGGCGGGGAGGGGCGGGGCGTGGTCTGCGCGCCGTGCCCGTGACGCCGGACGGGGCGAACGCGGGGACGGGGCCCGGCGTGCGGGCCCGGCGGGGGAGGACGGCACCGATGGCGGGCGGCGCGCCGCGTACCGTGCGGTCAACCGGCCCGACGTGGGACGGCGCCTCCCGGGCCTGCCCGCTCCGGGGTCGTGACACCCGGTACCACGTGACCTGGCTGAGGGCATGGCTTCGCCGTGCCGTTAGTGTGACACCCGATCACATCGGTGTCAACGCCCTTGGTGCGGAGCCGTGTTCGGCCGGAACCGGGCCGCGGCGGGCATGCGGAAGCCCTCGCCCCGCACCGGGTTCTGCCGGTGCGCCCCGCATGCGGAAGCCCTCGCCCCGCACCGG